>QMPB01000280.1 GCA_003648395.1 Bacteroidota bacterium | reverse complement strand
TGGAAATCTTATTAGGGCTATTTTTAATTTTCTTAATCCCAATTATTACCGACTTTATTGAATTCAGCTGTTATATAAAAACCACTCACAATTTAATTTACATTTTTATTAAAACAGCTGTTTATATTCTTTATCCCTTTTTTATAGTCTATTTCTTAGACTTTGTACAAATGACTTGGCACAATCGAGACATTACCGAAAATTTTGCTTGGCTCCTTTTCTATGGAGGTATAATTGCATTACTGTTTGTAAAGTATAAGACTTTAAAATATTTTGGAATAAAAACGATTGTATATCTTTTATTAGTGGAAATCTTTTATATCCCAATTATTCTAATAACTGTTGTGCTTTATTTTTGGTAATTATCCTATCCATATTTTCCTAACTTTGTGCTTTGGGTGGACAAAGCACTTTTGCCTATCTGTTTATTAAGCAAATAAGTAAATCTAATGATTAATAGATTATTCAAAAACAGCTACTTCTTATCAAGTTTGCAGTTTGTAAGTTTAACGGTATTTGTGCTGCTTATATATGGAGGTATTGGAATAACTACCGACGATCCTGATTTTGCAAAAATTCTTCGTAATACCAATCTTCCAAATCTTATTGTCTGGTCTTATTGGTGGCCCATGATTATAGTTACGGCCATTCTTTTCGGGCGTTTTTGGTGCAGCATCTGTCCCATGGAGTTGATTACTTCTTTCTTTGGGAAAATAGGATTGCGAAAACGACCAGGCAAGATCTTAAAATCGGGATGGATTATTACACTTTTTTATGCTCTAATCCTTGTAATTGGGATACATACATTTGCAATTCATCGCATTCCGCAACTTATGGCTGTTTATATGCTAATCCTATTTGCTGTGGCAGTGGTGGTTGGACTTATTTGGGAAAAACGAACATTCTGCACTTATGTTTGTCCCATCGGACACCTCTTGGGTCTGTATTCTCTATTATCATTCAAACAGTTGCGAGTAAAGGATAAAAGCGTTTGCGATAGCTGCAAAACAAAAGACTGCATTCATATAACGAATCATTATAAATTTACGGGTCGCTCCTGTACATCAGAACTATTTCCCCCAAATATTACGGACAACAGAGCATGCATTATGTGCGGACAATGTTTTAAGTCGTGCACTAAGGATAATATTGCCATTTCCAAACGACGCTTTGCAGCAGATTTATTTACCAATATAAAACTCAAATGGGCCGAGATTGCGTTCTTTATAACTGTTAGTGGTTTTGTAGTTTACGAGATTTTATCTGAATGGGCCTTGGGTAAAAAAATGCTTATGACTATTCCCAATTGGCTGAATCATAGTTTGGATATCTCAGGAAATGCAAGTGGAACCATAAAGGCAATTGTTTTGTTTGGAGTGCTTCCTTGGGCTTTTTATTCAATTTTCGTTTTGGCGAAAAGCTTCTTAAGTAAAGAAACTTGGAAAGATAGTTTTACACAATTGGTATTGGCTATTTTGCCCATCACGGCAAGTATGCACTTACTTAAAGCACTTTTAAAAACCACCTCACGCATACCTTATTGGAATTATGTTTTTCAAGATCCCAATGGAGTGGAGACTGCAAAAAAAATCATGCAAGATAAAAGCTTGCTACATAATGATATTCTAGAGAATTATATTTCACCAGGTGTGAGTTTTATGGCCATTACTTTGATTATTTCTGGATTAGTTTTCTCTATTTACACAATCAATAAGCAAAAGCATAATAATTCATATTCAAAAGCCATTAGCATCCTTGCTGCCGCAATTTATGCAACGTTGTTTCTGTTGAGTTTGATTAATTGGCGCTTGCTCTAAATGCTAAATCAGGTATTTATCGTCTATCTAATTCTCGAATAAGCTCATTCTCAATTTCATATTTCACCGATTTGTTTCGGTTCAAATACTTAAACAATCGGCCCTCGAAAAGTGCCGCAAGGAACTCATTCCAATCGAATTTGTTTTGTAGTCGTTGGGAGATATAGCCCTTTTCCTCTTCAAATATTATCGCAATTTCCTGTGGACTTAAACCCATAGGCTCATAGTTTTTTTGCAAGTCATCCACTTCTTCAATGGTACTAAAATTTCGAATCAGTGCCTTCAATTCCAACTCGGCTTGAGAGTGTTCTACCCCAATATTCATGGCCGCATCTTGTTGCGAATTTCCATAACGACTCAAAATAGATTGAGCATTATAGTATTGACTCTGTTCTATATATAACTTATATCCAGGTGTTGTATAGAACTGATGCGATTGAATTGATTCCTGACGAATTTCACAGGGAATGCCATTTTGCTCCAATACACTTTTGAAGGCATGGAGTTCATCTGGATTGGCGGAAGTGAAAATGGCAATATTCATTTTATTGATTTCGATTCATTAAAAATGTTCCACAAAGTTATTAGAATTATTGGTCTTTCACTCAATATTTAGCACGAATGCTCCTTGCTCTTTCACAATCCATACTGGTGTTTCAAGTTGAGCAATTTCGTTTTTCCATTTTTTAAGTGTCCAAGGAGCATTAGTAGGTGAGATAATAATTTGTTTTCCTTGATAGGTTTCTAAAATTTGTGTTAAACTTACATCTGGATTATTGCTAAGAATTAGATAATCGACAGGAATTTTTCCTGAAAATTCTATTGCTGCGGTCTCTGGAGTAATTAATGCCATTCGAAGATTCATAAACCCAACAAACTGCTGTTGTCTAAAATAATTTTGGGCATATTCGTTTTCGGTTTTGTAAAGGTCATGAAGTTTCGAATTATTTATATGAAAACGGACATGATGCTCATGAATCTGATAATCTAGTAAATGAGGATATTCTATTACGTCTGCATCGGTAAGGGCTATTTCATTTCCATTATTTGTAAATGAGATATAGTCGTATTTACCACTTTGATATACAATAAACTGTGCAGGTATTTGGCGTTGGTAAATATTGGATCCAATAAAGGCGGCGATTAGGAAAAGGTTAACCAAAAGTAGTTTTGGCTTTTTCTGAATAAGCATAATAGAAGTGAATATGCTAATTAAAATAAGGATGATTAACTCAGTTGCATTGATGTAAATATTAGAGCTTACGGCAAAGGGAAGTTCCTGTATTCCAGTAATTGCCCAATTAAGAATGCTTATCATTTTGGATAAAATCCAGCCTAAAAAATCAGCAAACGGACCAGTCCAAGAAAGGACTATTGTAGCAATTCCTGTTATAAAAATGATAAATGCTGCAGGAATTACAATTAGGTTTGTAAGAAGGAAGTAATTTGGAAAGCTGTGAAAATAGAAAAGGGCGAGCGGTGCAGTTCCAATCTGCGCAGCGATGGAAACCGTGATTAATTGCCAAATCTTAAATAGCCATTTCCATTGTGGAGTCCAAATATCTTGAAGAGGTTTTTGCAAAACCACAATGGCAATAACAGCTGCATAGGATAATTGAAATCCCACATCTAAAATTAAATAGGGATTGATTATTAGAAGCACAAAAGCAGATGCAGCAAGGGAATTGTAGATATTGACTTGTCGACCAATATTTTGCCCAATACTGATAAATGAAAACATGGTAGCTGCTCTTACTACCGACGGTGAAAGCCCTGTAATGAGTGCATAAATCCAAATACTGCTAAGAATTATTATTGCTTTTATTTTCTTTCCATGCTTTGATCGATTTAGGAAGGATAGAAAATAGTTTAGAAGCATAAATATTATTCCCACATGCAGCCCTGAAACACAGAGAATATGCATGGCTCCAGCTCCAGAAAAAGCTTGACGCAGATCTGGAGACAGATGATTGCGAACTCCTAAGAGCATAGCTGCAGCCACAGAGAATTCTGCATTTTTCAAATTGTGTTTCTGAAGTTGGCTAAGCAAATAGTTTCGCATCGATATAGCCCAGGCATGGATATTAAGCCTGCTACCTTTTCCTATTTGTTTCCATGAGTTAGTTCGTAAATATGCTTGATATTGAACTCCTTGATTGTAGAGGTAGTTTCGATAATTAAACTCATCAGGATTTTGAGAGCCTTTAACCAATTGAAGATTATTATTAAAAATTAAACGGTCTCCAAATTTTAGGCTTTGTGCTAAAGAATCTTTTTGTAAATAGAGGATAACCAACCCTTTGGAAAAATCGTGCTGTTTTATTGAGCCCATCTCAACAACTTCAGCAATTATTTTTATTGATTTGGGTTTGGACTCAGGGGCTTCAACAATGCGAACGATGGCTACAGAATTACTATCATTTTGATTTGCAAAGTATTGATTTTGTTCATAGGCGAAATGAAATTGACTCAGCCCGATTCCTAAGAGAAAAATAGCTATATACATTAGTAATCCACTGAAATAACGATGTTTGTAGGGGAAAATGTATTTTTTAGGCCATGCCAAAAAGCCCACAATCATTAAAGCGATAATACTTATCGTCCAATGTGGTGCCCAAGAGGATAATTGAAGAAAAAAAAGAATTCCTAAAAGTAATGGCACCAGCAAGCGTAATATGGGATATTCGTGCCAGTTCATATTTTTTTATTGGCTATAAATATACAAAAAATCTTCATATATGCAATTATGGAACATTATTGGCTTAATTACGTATCTTTGCTAATCAAATTATGACACTTATGACAAAGCATTTATTTTTACTTATCATATTGCTTATTATATTTTTAGTTCCCGGTATTTTGCAGGCTCAAATTAAGGAAGGTGATGTTCTAGATATGCCAGATTCTTTAAATGCATTAGCTGATTCCGCTTTGATATTTACATTAGAACCAGAAAAAAATCCAAATGACCGCCCAGTGACAATAGGCTTGGTGCTCAGTGGGGGTGGAGCTAAAGGCTTGGCACATGTTGGTGTATTGAAAGTTCTTGAGCGTGAGGGTATCCATATCGACTATATTGGAGGTACTAGTATGGGAGGACTTGTAGCTGGACTTTATGCAGCTGGATATACTCCTGATCAATTGGATGGGATTTCCAATAAGCTTCCATGGAAAAAACTATTGGCTGATGAGAAAGAGCGCAGAGATTTACCACTCCAGGAGAAAAATAATTATGATCAGTTTCTTTTGTCTTTGCCAATGATTGGCTTTATCCCCGGATTGCCGCAAGGTCTAAAGGAGGGCCAATTAGTAGTTAATGTTTTGAATAAACTAACATGGCAGGTAAATGATATTCATCAGTTTGAAGATTTGCCAACTCCTTTCTTTTGTGTGGCAACTGATTTGGCAACTGGAGATACTGTCTTGATTCGAGAAGGTGATTTGCCAATGGCTTTAAGGGCAACTATGTCGATACCTTCAATTTTTGCTCCTGTTGAGATAAATGGTAAAATGGTTATTGATGGGGGAATAGTAAATAACTTTCCTGTTGATATTATGATGTCAATGGGGGTTGACTATGTTATTGGTGTTGATGTTGGTGCTCCATTGTATAAAAGTGATGAGATAAAAAGTGTCTTCAATATTCTTGATCAAATATCAAGTTTTCATCAACAGCAACGCTATCATGATAATGTTAGCCTTACCGATATATATATTAAACCAGATATCTCCGGCTTAAGTGCTATGAGTTTTGGTGATGTACCTGGAATTATAAAAAGGGGTGAAGATGCTGCAATGGTGCAGATTGATGCAATACGTAAACTTGCTGCAGAAATTAGGAATCAAAAACCAAAAGTTCGCACATTTAAGTTAAAAATGTCGGATACCATATATATCAGTAAGATGGAAGTAGAAGGCCTTGAGAAAGTGGGCCTTAAAATGGTGGATGGAAGATTGGGTATTAATATACCTGGAGTAAATACGGTTACAAATATTAATGCAGCAATTGACCGCCTTTATTCTAGTAATTTCTTCAAGTTTATTAATTATAAATTGATAAAAGATCGTAACGGATATATTCTTAAAATTGAGGTTGAAGAAAATTCTCATAGTTTGTTTAATGTTGGTGGTAGATACGATACTGATGCAGGAGCTTCTCTATTACTTAATGTTGAGCTAACTAATAAACTTATTGCAGGTTCGAGATTGGATTTTACATTAAAGGTTGGCCCCAATCCTAGAGGCGGCGTCCAGTACTTAGTTGATCGAGGACAGAACCTTGGCTTTGGTATCAATATTCATTATAACTCTAACTATATTAAGACTTATTCTGAGGATTTTAATACGGTAGGGGGTTCGTATTTTATGAGTTTTACTTCTTTGGATCTTGTTTTGTTTTCTAATTATTCTAATAATGCAAGTTTTAAGTTTGGCGGTTCTATGGAGTTTCTTAGTGTAACAACTGAAGTGAGTCCTATTCCATTAGATTACCATGGTGATCCATTCTTAAACGTATATGCTGAGTATATTCTCGATTCGTATGATAATAAGTATTAT
>QMPB01000279.1 GCA_003648395.1 Bacteroidota bacterium | reverse complement strand
TTTAGTTGTGATGTTGGAAAACAGTTAGACTCAAAGAATGGCTATTTAAACCTTACAAATTTTGATTTTTCTACACTCATGGGTGTAAAATTTGACATGAACAAAAGCAACGTATTCTCACTCATGCAAGTGGTTCTACTCATGGCATGACATTGGTTGCTGTAGACTTAAGTAAAGATGGGAAACCTCAAAAATGGTTACTTGAAAATTCATGGGGTAATGTTGGATTTAATGGTCATTTAATAATGTCTGACTCATGGTACGATGAGTATATGTTTAGAGTTGTCATTCAAAAGAAATACATAAGCGAAGATATTCTTAAAATATTAGAACAAAAGCCAATAATGCTTCCTCCTTGGGATCCAATGTTTAACGAAGAGTTATAAATCTAATTAATATTTAGAAAATGGGGTATTAAAGGCAACTTTATATCCCATTTTTTTATGCTATAAATAAAGGTATTCAATCTATTCACAGCAGCTTTATTATCAATAGATTTACATGAACGTAATTGGTTCTTAGGTTTACTCTTTGTCTTCAATTGAGAAAGTGAATCTCGATTTGATATATTAGTCTTTGCTAATTCATTATTTAACTTCTGAATCAGAGATCTACTAACATTATACTGTGCTGATGAATTACACAAATCACTCCCTTTATATTTTCTATAAATAAAAGTACTATTTAATGAATGCCCATTTGAATAATTATTAATTTTCTGGTTTATTGCTCTGCTTTTTATATTTTTATTCTGTGATTTGAAATTTAAGAAAGCAATTAATTGACTTAATAATGAAAGTAAAGAATCATAAAACTCATTTACTCTTTCTTCTCCCTCAATAAAGTACTTATTTATAGGATCCGTGGTTGATGATTCATACCCTAAATCATAGGAATTACTCCACTCTACATTTTTTATATTAAAGAATTTGTTACCCAATTCAATAAACTGATCTTTTACACTTAATCGCAGTTCTACCATCTTAATTATGCTTAAATTGTTAGTTAATTATTGAAATTAATACTGTGCTATATTTCTAAATATCAAGATGCAGAAATACATCTCAAGGCATGATATAGCAAGGAATTTAAGCAATAACAGAGTGCTTAATATCAAATTTAAGCTACTTAATTTGAACTTAAGAATAAAAATTTTACTTAATATTTACTTAAGTTTTATTAAGTTTTTCTTGCTATAAGCTTAATATTATTATATCTTTGTACGCAATTATCATAGGGTATTTACAAAAGTCGAAAATGAATCAACAGTTTATAAATCAGGTAGAAGTATTGTCTCATCTACAAATGAGCATAAAACTAGTCCCTGGTTTCAATAGAGCTTTTGCTTTCTTCCACCACCCTATTTACAAAGAGATTAAAGCAATTAAACTAAGTAATAGCGATAAGAAGCTAAGAATTGTTGATACACATAATTTATCTTCGGATATTAATAAACTTAGGCAAAGTGAAATAAAAATTGAATGGGTAGAAGAAGATGATATCCCTTTTGAGATAGTTTCTAAATCAACAAATATTCAAAAAGAAGTATTTGATGAATATAAGCACTATATTCTACTAATAAGAATTGTAAACAAGTGGGATAATAAATCAGACTTACTATATATATATTTCAAACCCAATGCAAGTAATTTTGGATTAAAGAAACTTGACAATAACTTCAATACAGAACATAAAAGTATTATTTCTTCCTTTATTAAGCGCAGTTTCGATATATATCATCAGCAAAGAAGTGAATTTGAGGAAGTAAATAATCAATTAAGAAATGATAATAACATACTTGGTTCTCAGCTTAAGAAACTAAAAATAGAATCTCAAGTAAGAGAAAAGAAGGTGAAATCGCAATTGGAAAAATACATCTATCACTTATTACAAAATGAGGCTGAAAAGCTTAATCTACACTTGCAATTAACACAAGAAGCCCAAGATTATATACAAAATTTTGATGGTGAACTTAGTCAATTAGAAGATGCGGCAAAATCAAGTATAAGTATGGCTTACAGAGTGCAAAATACTATTGAAGGAGGTCTTTTAAAGGTGGAAGATTATTATCTGAAACCATTTTTTAATAAGGAAAAAGAGACTAGTGTAAATACAGGAATTGAAGCTATTGAAGACTCCAGATATATTAAAACCATTCAAATGCTTAATAGGTTAGAAAATGCAGCAAATAAGGTACAATCTAATGGAGCTAATCTTAGCGGAAGCAATATTGGACAAGCTATGCCCTCTCCTATTTCTGCACCTGCAATTAGCGATGCACTTAAAAAACATAAGAAGAAAATTCAATCTCTATGCGAGAAATATCCCGATGAATGGACTCTTATTCGCAGATCGTTTAGGCCTGTTATTAATATCCTTAGCGCTTAATATTCTAAATATTCAATGTGAGAAATACTAATTTGAAACTTGAGATTTCAATTTATTAATAAATACCACAATATTCCCTATCTTTGCTAAAAATAATTACTATATGACATTTGATGATTTTAATTTTCACCCAAGCATAGCAGATGCTTTATACTATACCGGCTTTAAGAAGCCTACACCAATTCAAGAACAAGCAATCCCAAAGATTATTGAAGGAACAGATTTACTTGCTACAGCACAAACTGGAACTGGTAAAACAGCGGCTTTTATGTTACCTATTTTAAATAAGTTAGCAGAAAAACCTTCCGACCATATTAACACCATGGTAATAGTACCTACTCGTGAGTTAGCACAGCAGATTGACCAACAAGTACAAGGCTTTGCATATTATGCAGATGCTTCTAGTATTGCATTATATGGTGGTGGTGATGGTGCAGAGTTTAACGACCAAAGGTCTGCCCTAGAAAATGGAGTAAACATTATTGTTGCCACTCCGGGCAAACTTATTTCTCATTTGAATATGGGATATATGGACCTATCACAGCTTCAGCATTTCATTCTTGATGAATCTGACAGGATGTTAGATATGGGTTTTTATGATGATATAAAAATCATTATGAAATATTTGCCAGAAAAAAGACAAAATATTATGTTTAGCGCAACTATGCCTCAACAAATTCATAAACTTGCAAAACAACTGCTTCATAATCACTTTGAAATAAAGATAGCAATATCAAAACCTGCTGAAGGTGTTAAGCAATTGAAATATGAAGTGTATGATACTCAAAAAATACCATTGATATTAGATATTATTAATAATAGAAAAGATTATCATAGTATATTAATTTTTACTTCTACAAAAAAGAAAGTATCAGACGTAAGTAGAGAACTGAGGTTTAAAAAAGTTGAAGCAAAAGCTATTTCTTCAGATTTAGAACAAAAAGATAGAGAAGAAGTATTGCTTGGTTTTAAATCTAAAAGAACACGTGTTTTAGTAGCCACAGATGTGCTAAGCAGAGGAATTGACATTAAAGATATTAATTTAGTGTTAAACTTTGATGTACCAAATGATGCAGAAGACTACGTACATAGAATTGGCAGAACTGCTAGAGCTGAAACTAAAGGCGAGGCTATTACTCTTGTAAACAAAGATGATGCGTATAAAATGATTCGCATTGAGCGGCTTATTGAACGAAAGGTTCCAAAAGAAGAGTTACCTAAGGAACTTGGGGAAGCTCCTGATTTTAAAGCTAGAAATAGTAATAATACTAATAAGAAAGGAAACTTTCAAAAGAGGTATTCAAAAGGAGGAAACAAGAATAATGGCAAATGGAAAAATAATAAATACAAAACATCAAGAAATAATCAATCTGGAAATAATACAAGAAACAAGTAGTATTTGAGTTGAGAATAAATGAACCTATTTTAGAAAAAAAATTTATGTAGATATAAATTCGCAACAGCTGTTAACTCATTGTTATACTGAGCCGTGATAGAAAATTGTATTTAGTAAATAGCTTATTTTGTGCCTAGTCGATGCATAATTTCTTTGCATAGCCGTAGCTACGGAAATAAATTATAAAGAAGAATTAGGTGCAAAAGATGCGTTTAATATTACAAATTTCTATGTCGGCTCAGTATAATTAAGATTGAAAAAAAGATATTAACAACAAAGAGTTTTATAAAAAACTCCATTTTTAGACCAGTATCATAAATTGAATTAAGTATTGCTCATTATTATAAGAATTCATATTTCAAAGCAAAAGCCCAATATATTATTGGGCTTTTGCTTTGAATACAGTTTAACTAATCTATTTTACTTCAATAATTCGTTTAGTAATAACTTCATTATCAAGAGTCATTTTTAAGTAGTAGACTCCTTGGGAATAGCCCAAATTCCTTGCACTAAATTTATACTTATATAAACCAGCCTTTTGATTATCGTCAACAATAACGCTAACTAATTTACCTAAGCTGCTATATACTTCAATTTTCACATTTGTACGATTATTCAATGTATAAGCAATATTTGTTTGACCTTTATAAGGATTAGGAAATACCTTAACATCAAAATTATCTTGGATATTTACAATTCCATTAGGAAGAACATCAATATAACTATCTTTAGTAATATACTCCGTTCCATATTGATTTGTAACAGATAATGCAACTTGATATACTCCTGCTGAAATATATTGGTGAACAGGATCTTTATCAGTACTTACATCTCCATCTCCAAAACTCCAAAAATACGAATCAACATCTCCATTGATTGTTAAATCAGTAAAAGCAACCACCATAGGTACATATCCTGTTGTTACATCAGCAGTAAAGTCTGGATATAAAACCACATTTGGAGCTGTGCCATTATTAGCAGTATTAGATCTAGAAGTGTTGTAATTAGTATTAGCTTTTGTTGGGCCACAACTTCCATTAGGATTTACTATCTCAATAGCATAATATAATGGACCTGATGGCGCTCCATAATCTGTAAATAAATATGTATAAGAAGAACTACCTGCGATAGAATCAATTTTTATGAAGTTCAAAGAAGAATCAGCTCTATAAATTCTGTAAGTTGCAGCTTGGAAACCTTCATAAGCATTCCAAATTAAATTCCAATCATTTGAATTTTGTCCAGCATTTACAGTTAAGTGCATAGTTCTATGAGCAATACTTCTTGCAGACTCATTTCCACAACTATCAACAGCAGTCATTGAATAGCGTTCAGGTTTAGTATTTGGTGTAGAAGTATTATCGATAAATATACTTAAACTATCGTAACTAATATTTCCAAGTAAATTCCATACATTAGAGACAGCCGATTCTTTGTATAAATTAAAATAACTAATTCCCTGCCCTGCTGCTTTCTCCCAGATTAGAATGTTCTTGTTGGTAGCGGAATCAACACTTACCATACAAAGTTCTTGATCGGCATATGGCAGAACAACATTAACATTAATGGTATCAGAAATACCACTACAACCATATTGATCAGTAACATTTACAAAATACGAACCTGTACTAGTAACATCAATTTGATTATTAAATGAACCATTACTCCATTGGCACAAATAGCCATAGCCTGCTGTTAATTGAGTAAGGCCTCCATCACAGAATGTGGTATCATTTCCTAAATTCACAACTGGATTTGAATGAACACTTAATAGTGTATTATTACTTGTTGTAGAATTACATATATTTGACACACTGATATGATAATAAGCAGCATCAGAAACATTAACTGGATTTATTGAATACGAATTAGTATTAGCTCCTGACAATATAGCATTTCCTTTATACCATTGATATTGTAAAGGCTCTGTACCAGTGGCATTCACATTAAAAGTCATTGTCTCTCCTTCACATCGAGACGAATCACTAGATTGGCTAATAATGCTTGCAGCACTATTTACAGATAAATTTGCATCTATAGATTGAACATTTCCACAAATATTGGTTGCAACTACATGGTAGCTTCCAACATCATTCAAATCAGCAGAAACAATACTTAAATAAGGACTAACTCCCGTTGGTATTATTGTATTGCTTTTATACCATTGATAACTAATTGGATTTGTGCCATTTACAGTTACTTGAAAAACCTCATTCAAGCCTTCACAAATGGTGTCATCTGAAGATTGAGAAATAATGCTAGGTATAGTTTTAACCGACAATGGAATAATATTGGAACTTTCATTACCACAAGAATTTGAAGCGATACAATAATAGCTTCCTGCATCGGAAGTACTTACACTACTTATGGTATAAGCGTTATTATTTGCAGATGAAACAGTATCAACCCCAAAAAACCATTGATATGTAATAGGCGCTGTTCCTGAATACGTTGTACTAAAAGCGGCAGCACTATTCTCACAGACATCTATTCCACTTGTTTGGGCAGTTATAGTTGGTGCGGAATTAACTGCTATAACTATTGCAGTGCTAGATACGGGTACAGAAGTACATCCATTGTTAACTTTGCAAT
>QMPB01000278.1 GCA_003648395.1 Bacteroidota bacterium | reverse complement strand
TGGAGGATTTGAAACAATTAAATCAAATCCTTTTTCACAAGACCAATTATTAAAATCAATATTTAACGTATTGATTCTATCTTTCCAAGGAGAATGAATAACATTTTCTTGCAAATCTGAATAAGAATATCCATTAATTTCCAATGCCGTAATTATAGATTTAGGAAATCTTTGAGCAAGCATTAAAGCTATTATACCACTCCCACTACCAACATCAAGAATTTTAATTTTGTCAGGCACATCAATCCAAGAACCTAACAAAACAGCATCGATGCCTACTTTCATAGGAGTATTTCTATCATTAATGCTAAACTGCTTAAAAGTGAATGACATTAATCTTCTTCCTTCTCTTTATAAATATCTAATAAACCTTCTGGGAAAGTAACCATTACTTTTTTATTCTCTCTGTCAATCTCTTTTATAAAATCGTCAACTATTGGCAATAAAATTTCAGTATAACCATCTTTTATTTCAAATAAAGCTTGAGCAGCCTGATCATTAATAGACTCTATTATACCCACTCTTCCTTCATTAGTATCAAATACTTCAAAACCAATAACTTCATGGTAATAAAACTTGTTTCCTTCTAGTTTAGGCAAACTTGAAATTGGCATATAAAGTTTAGAATTAACCAATCGCTTTGCATCAGACTCACTATCTATATCTTGAAGTTTTACTGTTGCATTATTATTTTTAAAATTAATTCTCTCTATAAAGAAAGGAATGATATCACTTTGTATATCTATGAAAACATTCTCTATATCGTAATACTCTGACACATCATCAACATCAAAGAAGAAAACTAATTCACCTTTAAAACTAAATAGTTTTGTGATTTTCCCTAAATAATAAAAATCCTTATTCATAATTACTCTTTCTAAATATTATACTTTACTTGGATCAAGAATCTTAATTACAACAGTAGTTCCTTTGCCCAATACTGACTTAATACTAAAATCTCCATTAAACTCCTCTACTCTACTCTGAATATTTTTTAATCCTATTCCATTTATTCTCTTACTTGTGTCAAAACCAACGCCATTATCTCTAACTAATATATGAATAACACCCCCTATCAATTCAAGATTAAACTCAATACGTGAAGCTTTAGCATGTTTAAGAATATTATTTATCAGCTCTTGGGCAACTCTATATATATTAATCTGTACACTCTCATCTAAATCATTCCATCCTGTTTGAGGAATTGCTGACAATATAATCTCCGTTTTAGAATGAGCAGAAATTTGATTGATATATGCTTTTACAATATCAGTTATTGAAGCAAACTCAAATTCAGGTGGTGTAAGATTATGTGATAGTGTTCTAACTTCTTCGTACGTTTTATTAATATTATCATGCACCAAATTAAGCTCATCAATTTTATAACTTTTTCTCAATGAATCAACATACAATTTAATTGCTGCCAATGAGCCTCCTATTCCATCATGAAGTTCCTGCGCTATTCTATTTCTTTCCTTTTCTTGAGCCGTTAACGAATTCTTTGCGGACTCTAATTGATGCTTCTTAATTAATTCGGCTATTCTTTGATTATTAAGTTCTTCATTTTTCTCCACAAGAAGCAAAGCCGTTTTTCGTTTATTACGTAGATTCCTCAACTCTATTAAAAGTATGGCAAGAATAAGAAAAGCTATACTACCAACGGCATATTTCTGAATTTGTTCCTTTTTAATTATTGCATCCTTTCTATTACTTTCCAAATCTTTTTGAATAAGTTCAGCCTTCTGTTGTTCCAATTTACGCTCTTGTAATGCGCTATTATACTTTATTTCTAATTCTTGTATTCGACTATACTTCTCTTTATCTAAAAGAGAATCCTTTAATTCAGAATACTCTTTATAATAAAATAATGATTTCTTATAATTACCTATTAACTCTAAAGATTGAGAATAAGTAAAAAAAGCTTCCTTTTCAAATTCTCTAGAACCCGATTCTTTACTAAGCTCTATTGCTTCTATATTATATTTATTTGCTTTATTTGGCATTCCCATCTGATTGTACAAATCAGCCAAATTATTCAAAGTAGGAATTATTTGAGATTTTGATTTTACTTTCCTTCTAATATTTAAGGATTCAATAAAGAATTTCTCTGCATCAGTAAATTTCTTTTCTTTCATACTAACTAAGCCCAGCATATTTAAGGTTTTAGCTCTTCCTCTTTTAGTCTTAGCTGATTCAAGATTAAGTGCCTTTCTAAGAAAGAACTCTGCTTTCTCCAAGCTATCTATTTTCTCATAAATTGTCCCTAAATTATGATAACACTGCCCACTACCATACGAATAATGCTTTTTATCGAACACACTAGCTGCATTCTTATAATATGTTATTGCTTTAGAATAATTCTTTTGATAAAAATGAATATTTGCTATATTCATAATTGATGAAGCTGCTCCTAGTGAATCATGCATTAACTCTCTATTAGCTAATGCTTTCTGATGATACTCCATTGACTCTAGGTAATCTCCTTTAGCAGAATACATTAATCCCATATTATTATATAGAACTGACTTTTGATTTAAACTAATTTCAAAATCATTAAGCACTTTTGAATAATAATAATCAGCTTCGTCATATTCACCTTTTTGAGTATATACAATCCCTAAGTTAATATATATTTTTATTAAAATATCATTAAACTCATACTTTTTAGCAAGTACAATAGCAGTATCATAAACTTGAATAGCTTTATCTAACTTTCCGCGTAAAATATATAATACCCCCTTGGTTCTATATGAGCTAACAAACCTCTTATTAAGACCTGTTTTCCTTGATAACTCAATTGCAGAATCAATTAGTAGTAATGCAGAATCTGGATTAGAAAACCTATACCTATTAGCTTGTTTAACATATGTATCTACAATACTGCTATCAGAAATATTTTCATTCATTCTTCCATATAAAGAAAAAGAAACCAATAAAAAGATAATATTTATAAAAAAATAATTACGCATAGGGATTTTTGAAAGTGCTATTAATCAATGCAAAGATACAAATTATGCATTATGATTATAAGTGAGTTTTTAACACAAAAAAAAGAGGCTGTCCTTATTGAACAACCTCTTACAAACTATATAAATATTTTATTTATCCTTTATAAAAGGGGATTCTTACAATTTCAGCTTTTAGCATTTTCTTACGAACTCTAATAAAAATCTCTGTTCCAAGCTTATAATTATTTGAATCTACATAAGCCATTCCTATTCCTTGATGCAACATTGGCGACATTGTTCCAGAGGTTACAACACCAATAACTTTATCATTGGCATCACACACTTCATAATCATGTCTAGGAATACCTTTATCAATCATTTTAAATCCTTTAAGTCTTTTTGAAGGGCCTGTCGCTTTTATAGCTTCATGGTATTTACGATTTACAAAATCATTACCTTCTACAAACTTAGTAATCCAACCAAGACCAGCTTCTATTGGAGAAGTAGTATCATTGATATCATTACCATACAAGCAGAATCCACTTTCAAGGCGCAAAGTATCACGAGCACCTAAACCTATGGGCTTAATTCCAAATTCAGAGCCGGCATCGAATATTGCATCAAACACTTTTAAAGCATCTGCATTATTTTTCAAATAGATTTCACATCCTCCAGAACCTGTATAACCAGTTGTAGAGAAAAGGACATCTTCTACTCCTGCAATATTTACAATCTTAAATGTATAATACTCCATATCTTCAACAGGAGCATCTACTATTTTCTGCATCACTTTTAAAGCAAGAGGACCTTGAATTGCCAATTGAGATGTCTCATCTGATGCATTAGTAAGATCAGCACCCATGGTATTATTAGCATTACACCAATTCCAATCTTTTTCAATATTAGACGCATTAACTACTAATAAATACTCCTCTTCACCAAAACGATATACCAAAAGATCATCAACTATTCCGCCATCATTATTAGGGAAACATGAGTATTGAACTTTACCATCATAAAGATCCGCAACATTATTAGAAGTTACTTTCTGCACAAATTCAAAGGCTTTAGGCCCTCTAACCCAAAACTCTCCCATATGAGAAACATCAAATACACCTACATAATTTCTAACAGTTTCGTGCTCTATGTTAATACCTTCAAAAGTAACTGGCATATTGAAACCTGCAAATGGAACAATCTTAGCACCCATCTTTTCGTGCTTTTCTAAAAATATAGTATTCTTCATCAGTTAAATTATATTATATGAGAGATACAAAGAGCCAATAATAAACATCTCAAAATTATCAAACTAATTTATTTGGTTCATTTAGTTTATAATACTTCTTGCAAAAGTACATGAATTTATATTAATATAATTCGTTATAAAGTGTGTTTTGAAATATTTCACAAAAAATATTTATGATTTTAAATTGTTGCATCCTATAATATTGTCTCATATCATTACAATCCATTACAAATACGAATAAAGAGATTATTCAATTGAGTTATTTTTCTTAGTTTTGTCATGAATTAAAAATAACAACAATGCCAAATATAAACAGAAGTTTACCTAGGGTTTTAATATTATTTATTGATATTATTATCATTTTGTTCGCTGTAATGGTATCATATCTATTACGATTTAACTTTTCTATACCAGCAAATGAATTAGAGCTTTTACCAATTTCACTTTCCATATTCTTGGCAGTTAGAATTATTAGCTTTGTTACAACTAAGTCATTCTCGGGAATAATTCAATACACTGAAACACAAGATGTAACAAGGATAATACTAATTCTTTTATCAGGTAGTGCTATACTTTCAATTATTGATTATCTTTACTATTATATGGAAGCTAGAGTCCTTGTTCCAAGAGCAATACTTGTAATTGAGTTTGTAACATCAGCGATGGGACTTATTGCATTTAGGCTTTTAGTTAAGACTACATATTGGGAACTTAAATCTCCCACTAGTAATGCAACAAAGAATGTTGTAATTTTTGGTGCTGGAGAAGGAGCGATAGTTACTCTATCTGCATTAAAACAAAACTTCGGTGAATCTGTAAGGGTTGTTGCATTTATTGATGACGATAAAAGAAAACAAGGGAAAACTATTGATAACGTAAAAATACATCCTCCTACAGATTTAAGCATGATACTAATGGAACAAGACATTAGCAATGTTATTATTTCTGCTCAAGGATTAAGTATTGAACGAAAAAATGAGATTACGGAAACATGTTTAAAATACAAAACAAGAGTTCAATATGTTCCTCCTTTCCAAAAGTGGATTAATGGTGAACTCAGTGTTAATCAGATAAAAAATATTAATATTCTTGAATTACTCGAAAGAGATGAGATAAAACTTGACAGGCATAATATAGCAAAAGAAATAAATGGAAAAACTGTATGGATTACTGGTGGAGCTGGTTCTATAGGTAGTGAAATAGTGCGTCAGGTGTCTAAATTTCAACCAAAACATATTGTAGTTATTGATTCTGCAGAAACTCCTTTATATCATCTAGAATTAGAATTTGGGAATTCTAAAATTAATAATATAGAATTCATTATTGGAGATGTTAGAAATAAAGGTAGAATGCGAAAAGCTTTTGAAGAATACACCCCTCATATTATCTACCATGCTGCGGCATATAAACATGTACCTTTAATGGAGAATAATCCTAGCGAAGCTGTAATGGCTAACGTCCATGGTACTAAAACCATGGCTGATCTTGCTAGTGAATTTAATACTGAGAAATTTATCATGATTTCAACTGATAAAGCTGTAAACCCAACAAATGTAATGGGTGCAAGTAAAAGAATTGCAGAGATGTATGTTCAATCGCTAAATAACAAATCCCAAACAAATTATATTACTACAAGATTTGGGAATGTACTAGGTTCAAATGGTTCTGTTATTCCCTTGTTCACAAAACAAATATATGAAGGAGGCCCTCTAACTCTTACTCATGCAGAGATTACACGATACTTTATGACTATTCCTGAAGCTTGTCAATTAGTGCTTGAAGCTGGCAATAGAGGTATTGGTGGGGAAATATTTGTATTTAATATGGGTAAATCTGTTAAGATACTTGATTTAGCTAAGAAAATGATTAAACTATCAGGACTAGAAGTAGGAAAGGATATTCAGATTGTGTATACTGGATTAAGACCTGGCGAAAAGCTTTACGAGGAGCTTCTAGCTACAGAAGAAAATACACTTCCTACTACTCATAAAAAAATAATGATAGCTAAAGTTAGACCATCTGATTATAAAATAGTAAACAAACAAATAGAGGCTCTAATATCTCTTTTCGATTGCCAAGATAATCTTAAAATTGTTAAAGAAATGAAGTCTATTGTCCCAGAATTTATCAGTAAGAATTCTATTTACGAATCACTTGATAATGGTACAGTAGAACTCAAGCTAGCTTAAGCTT
>QMPB01000277.1 GCA_003648395.1 Bacteroidota bacterium | reverse complement strand
GTAGTTTTACAATGAAGCTTTTGAGATTTATTATCTTATTTGGTCTTTGTTTCGTAATTTTATTTCCAACTATCCAACAGATTTCTATGGCTTTAAGAGCCCCAGAAGATGTTAATAATCCAGCAGTTATTTGGATACCAGAACATTGGTCGCTTATGAATCTTAAAATATCTATGGTAGTTTTGGATTATTGGAGAGCTTTATTAAATACTTTTAAATTAAGTTTTATAGCGATGCTTTTACAAATCTTTTCAACTGCTCTTGCAGGATATGCATTTAGTCGTTTAAGATTTAAGGGAAGTAATATATTATTTATCGCTGTTATTATAACTATAATTACACCACCTCAAGCTTTATCATTAGCTCAGTTCTTATATTTTAGAGAATTAAATTTAATTGGTAAAGAATCAAGCATCTATATAATGAGTGGCCTTGGAATGGGTATAAGAAGTGGTATATTTATCTTCATTTTCCGTCAGTTTTTCAGAGGGTTGCCTATTGAACTTGAAGAATCTGCGCAACTGGATGGAGCTGGAGTATTTAGAACATTTTGGAATATTATGTTGCCAAACGCAAGAGGTGCGCTTGTGACTGTCGCATTATTTGCCTTTGTATGGCAATGGAATGATGCTTATTACGTAGCTATATTCAATGTTTCTACTGAACAGTTTCCATTGCTAACAATGCAGCTTATTAATGCAGCTGAAGGAATGTACCAAGCTTTGTTCTATACTGGTGGACTTAGTTTAATTGGACAAAATGTTTGGGAAAATCCATTATTCTTAGCTTTAATTAGCAATGTTTCCGCATTGCTTATGATGTTACCACTACTAATAATGTATCTATTTGTACAAAAACAATTCGTTGAATCTATTGAAAGGACGGGAATTGTTGGTTAGGACATATTATGTTTGAAAAATTATTTAATTCGAAAATCAACGAAATAGCTGATTGGATCATTCGTTTGATTATGTTAAATGTTATGATGATCTTCTTTAGTTTGCCAATTATTACTGTTTTACCTGCTGTTTCTGCAGGTTATAACATGTTTAATGACTATATTGAAAAGAGAAATCCTAAGTTATTTAAAGATTATTTCAGGTATTTTAAGGAAGCTTTTGGAAGAAAAGTTTTAATCGAATTAGTTATAATCTTTGTCTTTGTTTTGCTTTATTTTAATACTCGTTATTATAATTCAAGCTTAGAGTTAAGACAGACTACATTTCTTTTAATCGGACATTATGTTTCTTTAGCTTTAATGGCTATATGGTTCGCGATTACTTTGTTTAGCATTATTATATTAAGAGTTTATACTAAACTCAAAATAATTAAGTTTATCAAGCTAGCATTTTTCTTAGCTGGTAAGTATTATTGGATTACTTTAGTTTTAGTTGTGATTACTTTATCTCCATTTCTCTTACTAGCTTATCCTAATGCTTTAACGGCTTTTGCATTTATCTTCTTCGGATTAAGCATTTCATTATTGCTTAATGTTTTAATGACGAAAAGAATAGTATTATATTTAGAAAGTTTGAAAAATAAAAATGGTTAAAACAGGAATAGATAGAATTTTCGATTATCTTGATTTATTTGAAGGTAAAAGGATAGGGCTTATAACTAATCCAACAGGAGTTAATAAAGATTTAGTTTCTACTATCGATATTTTAAATGAACATACTAATTTAGTTGCTTTGTTTTCTCCAGAACACGGCATTAGAGGCGATATTCAAGCTGGGGTTAAACTAGATAGTTATAAAGATTCAAAAACCGGTATAATGGTATATTCTCTTTATGGAGAAAGCAGAAGTCCATCTAAGGAAATGATGGATAAAATTGATGTATTAGTTTTTGATATTCAGGATGTAGGGGCTAGATATTATACTTATCTTTATACAATGGCTTATGCTTTAATGGCTTGTGAGAAATATAATAAAAGAGTGGTTGTATTAGATCGTCCAAACCCAGTTGATGCGATACATATTGAAGGTAATATCTTAAATTTAGAATGTAGATCTTTTGTTGGATATTATCCAATACCTATTCGCTATGGACTCACTATTGGAGAATTAGCTATTCTATTTAATAAAGAGTTTGAAATTGGTTCTGATTTAAAAATAATTGAAATGGAAGGCTACGATAGAAGTATGAATTATTTAGATACAGGTCTTGATTGGATTATGCCTTCACCTAATATTCCTACGCCTTTAACAGCTTACGCATATCTTGCGACTTGTATCTTTGAAGGCACAAATCTATCTGAAGGTAGAGGAACTACTAAACCGTTCTTTATAATCGGAAGTCCTTATCTAGATAGTGAATTTGTAATTGAAGAGATTAAGAAATATAGTTTGGCTGGTATTAAATTTAGAACAATATATTTTACACCTAAGTTTTCTAAATATAAAGATGAACTCTGTCAGGGAATAGAATTAATTATTACTGATTATATAAATTTTAAACCTGTAAAGACTGGATTTATTCTTTTAGACATTATTAGAAAACATCACAAGGAATTTAGCTATATTGAGCCGTTTACCAAAGACGGACGTCCATTCATTGATTTGTTAAGCGGAGATGTTTTATTAAGGGAAAATAAACTTGGTATAGAAGAGATAATTGACAAAATGGAAAAAGACTCTTTGAGTTTTTTAAAAGTCAAAAGGAGGTACCATATCTATGATTGATTATGATATAGATCGTTTAAGTTTAGATGAATTAATAGGACAGCTAATCGTTTTTGGATTTGATGGCTTAAATATAAATGATCATGTTATAGAATTGATTCGTTCTAAAAAAGTAGGTAATGTTATTCTCTTTGCGAAAAATATTAGCACACCTGAACAGCTTTTTAAATTAAATCAAAACTTACAAAAACTTGCGGTTGAAGCTACAGGTATTCCTCTTTTAATATCAATTGATCAAGAAGGTGGAATGGTAACTCGTATTAAAAATGGAACTACTTATTTTCCAGGCGCAATGACTATTACTGCTAGTTCAAAACCTAATAATTCTTATTTAAGTGGGAAATATATGGGCCACATTTTAAAAGCACTTGGAGTCAATATGAATTTAGCTCCGAGCCTTGATATCAATAATAATCCAAAGAACCCTGTAATCGGAGTTAGAAGTTTTGGGGATGAACCTTATACTGTAGCTAAATATGGTTGTGAATTTATTAGAGGCCTACAAGAATCAATAATAGCGACAGCTAAACACTTCCCTGGACATGGGGATACTGATACGGATTCTCATCTAGATTTACCGAGAATTAATAAAACTCTTGAAGAACTAAAAGAGTTTGAATTGATTCCTTTTAAAAAAGCAATAGAGATGGGGGCTCTAGCTATTATGAGTTCTCATATAAGTTTTCCAGCACTAGGTTTTGATAAATTGCCGGCTACTCTTTCAAAATATTTCTTAACCGATCTTTTAAGAAATGAATTGGGATTTAAAGGTCTAATTGTTACAGATTGTTTGGAGATGAAAGCTATTCAAACCTATTATACGACAAAAAAAGGTGTAAGTATGGCTATTGAAGCTGGCGCTAATCTTGCGATGGTTTCTTCCACAAAAGAATTACAAATAGATTCAATAAAATATTTAAAAGAACAGGTTCTAAATGGAAAAATACCAATAGAACTCATTAAAGATAGAGTGAAAAAAGTTTTAGAAATTAAAGAAAAATACGTTGAATATAACTCTTTTAAAACCTATCAAGATATAAAAGAAATTGTAGAAGATAGAAAAACAAAAGAATTTTCTCTATCAGTAGTTAGAGAGGCTTTGACTAGAGTTAGGGGTATAGACCCTAAGAATGGTCTTAAAACTCTATTAGTTGCGTCAAGCCCCGTGTCCACAACTATAGCGGATGAATCAACAGGAGATTTTAGTATCATTTCTTCTGTAAAAAAAGAATTACCTTATATAGACATACTAGAAGTAACAGTTAGATTAAAAGAAGAAGAATTAAATCATATATTAGAGTTATCTAAAAAATATGAACAGATTATTTTATGTTCATATAACGCAAATATCTATAAAAATCAATTAGAGTTAATTGAGAAGCTTAATAAGACTTGTAATTTATATGTTATAGCTATGAGAAACCCTTATGATTCGCTGTTTGTTAAAGATATTAAAAACCTAATTTTAATGTATGAATACACTCCAAATTCTGTTAAAATACTTATAGAATATTTAAAAGGAAACATAACTCCTTTAGGAAAGTTACCGGTGACGTTATGAACGGATATATTATAGGAATTGATAGTGGAGGAACGAAGACAAAAGGTGTTTTATTTGATATGGCAGGCAACCAAATCAAGGATACATATTCAGGGTTTGGAAACTTCAATGTTGATCCAACTATGACTAAAAAACATATATTTGATGCCTTAGATGACTTAACAGAAGAAATAGATGTTTCAGAATTAAAATGTATCTTAATTGGAGTTGCAGGATATTCAAATTACCCTGATAAAGATAAGTTTATCGCTGATATTTCTAAAAAATACCAAACAGAGATAAAAGTCGTTACTGATGCTTTAGTCGCTCTTTATTCAGTTAAACAGGATAAGTATAAACAAGTGATTATGGTTTTAGGTGGAACTGGTAGCGCAATAATTGCTTATGCTAATGATAAGATACATTTTATTGGTGGGTATGGCCCATTATTAGGAGATGAAGGTTCAAGTTATCACCTAGTAATAGAAGAGCTAAAACATATTATAAAGCAGTTTGAAGAAAAGAAAAAAATAACTGATTTAACAAAAGCTTTATTAGATAAGATAGAAGCTAAGAATTATACAGATATCAAAGCTTTTGTCTATAATAACACAAAAAACAAAATCGCAGAATTATCTCAATTCATTGCTTTATATGCTTTAAAAGGGAATAGCGAAGCTATAGATTTATTTGTCAAAGAAGGAGAATTTTTAGCTAAACAGACATATAACGCATATAGATTAATGAATCCAAATTTAGAAGTTAGAATTGGAGTAAGAGGAGGTTTTCTCTTAAATGCTCCTTATGTTTTAGAAACATTGGTTAAATCATTAGATCAAATGAATATAAAATATACGATAGATGATTCTTTGTCAGATCCAGTTATAGGAGCTTATTATTTGGCAATGGAATATTTGAAAGAAGAGGTAAACAATGGTTGATATCAGCAAAATCACTACAGAGAGAAGAAATGAAAATACAAAAAATATTGATATTGTGTCAACATGCGAAATTCTTCGTATGATTAACAATGAGGACAAAACAGTTCCTTTAGCTGTAGAAGCCGCAATTGATCAGATTGCGGAAGTAGTTGAAGTTGTGACGAAAGCCTTTAGAAACGGTGGAAGGCTATTTTATGTTGGCGCTGGAACATCTGGTAGACTTGGAGTATTAGATGCTAGTGAAGTGCCTCCAACTTTTGGACTTGACCCATCTAAGGTAATTGGAATTATAGCTGGAGGAGACTATGCATTACGCTACGCTATTGAAGGCGCTGAAGATTCTAAGGAGAGTGTAGTTAAAGACTTAAAAGGCTATAATTTAAATGATAAAGATGTCGTTATAGGAATCGCAGCTAGTGGAGTTACTCCTTTCGCCATTGGTGGGTTAGAATACGCCAATAAGATTGGGGCTGAAACAGCTTGTATTACCACGAGCCATAATTCAGAAATAGCGAAAATTGCAAAACATCCTATTGAAGCTATTACAGGAGCTGAACCTTTAACGGGTTCTACGAGAATGAAGTCAGGTACTGCTCAAAAACTTATTTTAAATATGATTACTACAGCCTCAATGATAAAACTAGGAAAAGTATATGAAAACCTAATGGTGGATGTTCAGATGAACAATAATAAGTTGATTTCTAGGGCTAGAGGAATTATAATGGAAGTTACTGGGGTTAATGAAAAGGTAGCTAAGGAATATTTAGATAAATACAAATCAGTAAAATATGCAATTTTTGCGATTCTTTCTAAGATTGAAGATAGAGATAAGATTGAAGAAATCTTAAATGAATACAATGGTAATATTAGAGAAAGTTTAAAGAAGATTTAAGAAGTAGGAGAAGCGAAATGGAAATTTTCAAATACAAAGATTATGATGCAATCTCAAAAGCAGCCGCTGCTTTTGTGATTAGAGAGATTGTAAAAAAACCTAATTTAATATTAGGCCTAGCTACAGGAGATTCACCTATAGGCTTGTACCAACATCTAATCAAAGCCTATGAAGTGGGAATTATATCATTTAAAAATATTAAGACCTTTAATTTAGATGAGTATGTTGGTATAGATAAAAACCATCCTCAAAGTTATCATTCATTCATGCATAAATATTTATTTGATCATATTGATATTTTACCGGAAAATATCAATATACCTTCTAATGATTT
>QMPB01000276.1 GCA_003648395.1 Bacteroidota bacterium | reverse complement strand
CTGTTATTCCTCACGAAGCTATTGAAGCTTATGGAAGTGATTTTGGTCGTCATCCTGTTGGCACAGGCCCTTTCTACCTTAAGTTGTGGAAAGAAGGAGTAAAGATGGTGCTTTTGAAGAATGAGAGATACTTTGAGAAAGAAAATGGAGCTTCATTACCTTATCTCGATGCTGTTGCCATTAGTTTTATTATTGATAAGCAATCGGTGTTTTTGGAGTTTATAAAGGGGAATATTGATTTTATGTCAGGTATTGACCCTAGCTATAAAGATGAGCTATTGCTTCCCAATGGAACTCTTAATCCAAAGTATAATGATAAAATAAATCTTCAAACTAAGCCATATCTCAATACCGAATATCTAGCTTTTCAGATGGAGAATAATAAAGATACTGTATTGTTAGATAGAAGAATACGAAAAGCTTTAAACTATGGTTTTGATAGAAAAAAGATGATGCGATATTTAAGAAATAATATTGGTGTTGCAGGAAATAATGGTTTTGTACCTGTGGGAATGCCTGGTTTTGAGAATGGAGAAACCAAAGGATATTATTATTCTCCAGATTCTACTTTAAAACTTCTTGCAGAAGCTGGATTCCCAGAAGGAAAAGGACTACCAATTATCACCCTTTCTACTACTTCTGCATATTTAGATATTTGTAAATATATACAGCAAGAGCTTGGTAAATTAGGAGTAGAAATAGAAATTGATGTTCACCAACCAGCTTCTCTTAGGCAGATGGTAGCTAATAATAGAATTCCATTTTTTCGTGGTTCTTGGATAGCCGACTATGCAGACCCTGAGAATTATCTAGCATTATTTTACTCGCCAAATAAATCTCCTGCTGGAGCTAATTATTCTCATTTCTCTATGCCAGAATTTGATAAGCTTTATGAGGAAGCAAGAAGTGAAGTAAACGATAGTATCAGATATATAATGAACTTACAGATGGATAGTATCATTATAAGTCAAGCACCAGTTATTATTCTTTATTATGATGAGGTTCTCAGGTTTAGTTCAAAAAAAATACATACCTTTGGCATTAATTCTATGAATTTACTTAGTCTAAAAAATGTTGGAAAAGATATTCCATAAGATAATACTTAGTTTGTTTATTGTGATTTCATTACCTTCGTTTTCTTTTGCACAAGATAGCTTAGACTTTTATTTTGATGATAGCGGAGCATCACAAATGAGAGGAGAATTGAGTATTGATGCTGCCAAATTTATCGACTTAAGTATTTCTCCAAAATATGAGTATTATTTTAATGATTTTATTTCTTTATCGGGGAGTGTTACTTATAGTTATGGAAGCTTGATACCTAATCATTTCTTTCCTGTTGCCAGTATTATGAGCTCAGTTTTTGGCGATTCTCAAATAATAACATATTCAGAAGCAATGCCCGAAGCCCCAGGGTTTGAGGGAAGTATAGGTGTTGGTTTTCGTAATCCCTACCTAGGAAAGCCTATAAAAATGGTTTTGAAAGCAGGGTTTATTTATTACGGACAAAAGCCTTTACAATTAACCGGCCAGTATGTTGGCTTTGTGTATGAGCATCGTTTAGTTGAGAAAGATAGATTCTTTTTGTCACTTGAGTTGGGAATGGATATTTTATTTAATGTTTGGTATGATAATGAATATTATGAAGGTGATATTTCTGTTGGTTATGGATTAAATATTGGTTTTAAATTGTGAAAAAATGAATAAAACAATCTTCTTAATATTATTTGTATTAATAAAACTGAATATAAACGCTCAATCTATTGTTTTTTCAGATTTATTAATTAAAAAAAAATATAATTTAGATTTTTGCGAGAAATATAATGATACTATTAAGTTTATAATTAATAAATCTAAGCTTTACGAGAATATTGACTATGGTATTATTCAATTTTCAGATAGTCTGAAACCTATAGTTCGCTATACTATTCCTACAGAGTATAAACAAAAAGAAATAACTATAATCAAGTTGTTTTCAATTGGTAAGAATTGGATAGTATTATCTTCGTATTATAATATTAAGAATAAGAAACAATATGTTTTTGCAAGAATTATTGACTCCAAAGGGCATAGACTTACCAAATGGAAGAAGATATTGGATATTGATACTGATAAAAAGTTTTCATCCAACAATAGAGATTATTTCAACTTTGCAATATCTCCCGATAAAAATAAGTATCTGGTATTGATTAAGGCAAAAAGGAAAAGAATGATAGATTCTTTACGCTATAGTTTTGTAGTCTTCGATAGAGAACTTAAAATTTTAAATACAAAAAAAGCTAAATATGGGGCAAATTCATATCATACTGATTTTGATAAAGTTATACTTACAAATGCTAATGATGTTTTCTTGCTTGGTGTAGAGTTTTATGATGTAAAACCATTTCATATTACTATTGTATATAAGAAGAAGTATACTTTATTCCATTTTCTGAAGGATAGCATTATATCCAAAAAAGTTAAGCTTAATAATAAGTATATCAATAGTATAACAATGAAGTATCATAAAGATACATTATATCTTGGTGGATATTATTCAAATCATGATTACTATTCAATGGCAGGGGGCTTTAGTATGAAATATATTAATAAAGATTTTAAGCTTTGGTCTTTGCAACGCTTCCCATCTTATTTAGTTAAGAAATACCCATTGAAAGAATATATCGAGAAAGAGGTTGATAATGAGATGTTTCGATTTACAGCGCAAAGTCTTGAAGTTGATTCTTTGGATAATGTATATATTATTGGGCAAAAGGTGTTTGGAGCACTATTGTTAGGAGGCTATCAGAAAAATCCTCTATACGAGTATATGAGTAATTATTATTATAAATATGATGATATTCTTCTGTTTAAAATTAGTGAGAATGACAGGTGGAGTAAAGTCTTTAAAACAAAGTTTAAATCTAGTAAATATGCAATGTATGTAAATCCAAATGTATATGCTTATTCTTTTGTAGGTAATAGTTTTCGTTTTGTATTAAATGATAAGAAAGTAGATAAGAAGTCATTTTCTGGTAAAATAAAATATAGTACCAATATTTATTCGATTGACTTAAATGGTCGTATAGAATTGCAAAAGAAAATTGAAGGATTATTATATAGTAGAACGCATTATCAGGGAATCCCTGAAGTGTTTTATAATATTATGTATGTGCTTGTTAGGAATCCACATAATAAGGAAATGGGAAGAATAGTAAAAATTAATATTGAATAATGTAGGCAACTAATGTTGAAGTGCTAGGCAAAGAATTAATAAAAAGGTATTTTGAGAAAAATACATAAGTATTTAATATAATGTATCGAAGACTTGCGCAGGATTGTTGGGAGGCACGAAACAAAAGCGAGAAAGAGAGAAAAAATTGAATGTTAAATAATAATAATTTGAATATGACATGAAGGAGCTATAGCGCATAAAATATGAAATAGCCCGATAGAGAAGCTTTTAAATTCATTGTAAAATACTCATTCAAAACCGAAAGCATCTTTATCAATTAATCCATTCACTATTCTATCATTAAAAGTGTATTTTACAATCGAATTTTCTACTTTATAAAACCTTATTCCAACTAACCCGAAGTCTGTTTTATTAATTAATAATTCAATATTATTATAGATATTGCTGATACTATTATTTAAAGGAATTAATCGTATTAAATAAGTTAATTCATTTTCATAATATGAAAAAGAATAGTTACTAGAATCAAATAATTTATCATTGTAAAATGCAGAGAAAATAGTATTTGCCAGTTTAAAGTCAATATTACTATTTAAACTATACTTTTCTGTATATCCAAACTCATCTGTAGTTGCTTCATTATTAGTTATTAAAATGGTATATGTACTTGGTTTTGTAAATTTCCATGAAAAGGAGTAAGGTTTTTGAAAATATAAATTAGCACTTTCTATTCGATTAATCATATTATCAAATTTTTGTGAGTAGAGTATCTCTACATTTCCTGAAAATCGGTTTATAATTGCCGCTTTTTCTCTAATACTAGATATTAGTAAATCTGAATTATTATATGCTATAACGCTATCTTTTTGAGAGTGTAATGGAGTATTTAAACACAATTGAAGTATTAGAATCCAAATAAGTTTAGTAATACTTTTTAGTTTTATTTTATGCATAAAAAATGGGCTTTACCTAGTGGCAAAATTTATTATTGAATGTTTGAAGCTAAATTAGATGAAAAATTTTGAATTATGAATGAAAATAATCAAGTATTTATTACTTATTGCAAAAATGGGAATGTAAAAGAAGAAAAATTAAAATATGATAATTATTACATTATTCTTATGTGTTTCAGTTAGATATATAAGTTATTTAATGTGCTAATTAATGCTGTCAATTAATTTTATGTCAAATATCATATTTCTTATAGTATCTTTTCAGTTAGCTCTTATAAAGAATAATTCTATACAATATATTTATCTTGTTGATATTCTGATTTTTAACAAAATTTAACAAAATTAGGATTTATATTTAGAGTGTTGATATACAGTAAAATGATAATAATAACAGAAGCTAAATAGGTATTCTGATGCGAGATTAAAACTGTATATCTTTGTGAAGTTAAATAACGCATTATATGTAAGTATATAGTGGGAAATTATAAATTATATAATATGAAAACAACCAGGAGACAGTTTATCAAAATATCTGGAGCTACAGCGGCAGGAGTTGCTATTGCAGGATCTGTTTTGGGTTCTGTTCAAAAAGCTGCTGAGAAAGGTTTAGCAAAACCAGAATCAGAAAGTAATTTAACAAGAACTCCCACATATTGTGAGGTTTGTTTTTGGAAATGCGCTGCATGGGTTTACAAAGACGAAGAAGGTAATATTAAGAAATTAATTGGTAACGCGAATGATCAGCATGCAAGAGGAAAACTTTGCCCAAGAGGAACAGGTGGACTAGGTATGTATTATGATGAAGATCGTTTGAAAAAGCCTTTGATTCGTAGAAAAAATGCAGCAGGAAAAGAATTCTATGAGGAAGCAGAATGGGATGTAGCTTTAGACTATATTGCTAAGAAAATGAAGGGTATTTCAAAAGACTATGGTAAGGAGAATATGGCTTTATTTGTTCATGGTGCTCCAGCTAAACATTTTGAATATATGTTTAAAGCTTTTGGTAATGAAAATCATTCTGAGCCTGCTTATGCACAATGTGCTGGACCTCGTGAAGCTGGATTTTTTGCTACTTTCGGTTCTGGTGTAGGCTCTCCTGAGCCTGCAGATATGCAAAACTCAAAATGTATTATCTTTATAGGTAATCATATTGGCGAAAATATGCATAACTCCTTTGTACAAGAGGTTTCTACAGCTATCGACAATGATGCAAAAATCATTGTAGTTGATCCTAGATTATCGACAATTGGAGCAAAAGCTACACATTGGTTACCCATTAAACCAGGAACAGATATAGCTTTATTACTTGCTTGGATGCATGTCTTGATATATGATAACTTATATGACAAAGAATATATTGATAAGTATGCTTTTGGTTTTGATGAACTAAAAGCACATGTTGCAAATTATACTCCAGAGTGGGCTGCTGGTATTACTACTATCGACCCTGAGTTGATTCGCAAATCAGCTTATACTATGGCTGCCGCAGCTCCTGCGGCTGTTATTCATCCAGGGCGTCATACTACTTGGTATGGTGATGATACTCAGCGCGAAAGAGCTATGGCTATGATTAATGCACTACTTGGTGCTTATGGCCGTAGAGGTGGAATGTATATGGGGGTTAAGCAAAAGCTTCCTAATTTCCCAATTGATGCTGAATTTCCTGAACCTCATTGGAGTTGGCAAGATATTACTAAAGAAAAATATAAAAATGCGGCTGTAGGTCTTACAAATGTATTAATTGAAGCAAGTTTACCTGAGTTTCCTAAAGAGCATCAAATAAAAGGATGGTTTATTGCTGGAACAAGCTTCATCAATACTATTCCTGATAGAAAAACAATGTTTAAAGCAATGGACAACCAAGATTTAATTGTTGTGGTTGATACCATGCCAATGGAAATGACAGGTTATGCCGATGTTGTTCTTCCTGAATCTACTTATCTTGAAAGACATGATTACAGTAGAGCAGGTAAAAATAGAGTTCCACAAATCGCATTCCGTATGCCTGCTGTTGAAGCAAAATACGATTCAAAACCAGCTTGGTGGATTGCAAAAGAACTTGGAAAGAGAATTGGTTTAAAAAAATTCTATCCATGGAAAGACTTAGAAGAAGTTCTAGATTGGCAATTTAAACAAGTTGGAACATCTCTTGAAGAAATGAAGAAAATTGGAGTTAAAACTCTAGAGTCTAACGAGTCAATTTATTTACTTCCTGATGAAGATTTTGAATTCAATACCAATACTGGTAAAATAGAACTTTATTCTACTGATTTTGCAGAAAAAGG
>QMPB01000275.1 GCA_003648395.1 Bacteroidota bacterium | reverse complement strand
TATCTATTGATGGTAAAAAAATAATTGGTTATCGTAAGGCAATGACTTTAGATAAACAACCAGACTCAATGTTGGTTGTGGGTTCAGGAGCTATAGGTAGTGAGTTTGCATATTTTTATCAAAGCATTGGCACTCATGTAACTTTGGTTGAATATTTACCAAATATTATTCCTCTTGAGGATGAAGATGCTTCAAAAAATCTTGCTCGTGCTTTTAAAAAGATGAAAATGAAAGTATTGACTTCTTCTGCTGTTACTAATGTTGATACTAGTGGTGAGAAATGCATTGTTACAGTTGAAGGTAAAAAAGGAAATAAGGAAATTGAAGTTGATATTGTTCTTTCAGCTGTTGGTATTCAAACTAACCTTGAATCTTTAGGATTAGATAAATTAGGAATAAAAACAGATAAAGGAAAGTTATTGGTAAACGACTATTATAAAACAAATATTGATGGTATTTATGCCATTGGAGATATAGTTCATGGTCCTGCTTTGGCACATGTTGCTTCCAAAGAGGGTATTATCTGCGTAGAGAAGTTAGCTGGTCATGATGTAGAAATTATGGATTATGAAAATATTCCTGCTTGTACTTACACAACCCCAGAAGTGGCAAGTGTAGGCTTAACAGAACAGCAAGCCATTGATAAAGGGTTTGAATTAAAAGTTGGTAAGTTTCCCTTTAAAGCAAGTGGAAAAGCCACTGCTGGAGGAAATACAGATGGTTTTGTAAAAGTTGTCTTTGATGCTAAAACAAACCAATGGTTAGGCTGCAGTATGGTTGGTGATAATGTTACAGAAATGATTGCAGAGGTTGTTGTAGCAAGAAGAATGAAAGTAACAGCATTCGATATTCTTAATGCAGTGCATCCACATCCGACAATGAGTGAAGCAGTGATGGAAGCAGTAGCTCATGCTTATGGTGAGGCAATTCATATTATCTAAATTATAATTAATGTCTCGGATTCTAATAATTACCAATAGATTAATAGTAGGTGGTCCAAGTGTTCATCTGAGACATATTGTTAAGCACTTTTCTAATAAGCATAAGTTATTATTAGTATTTGGTGAATCTTCTGAAGGAGAACAATCTATGGAGGCTGAGTTTAATAGGTTTGGGATTGAAATGATTAAGATTAAAGCTTTTAGAAGAAGTTTTAATCCTGTTCAAGATCTTAAATTTGCTAAGGAATTAGAGAGAATTATTCAAGATTTTAAACCTGATATTGTTCATACACATACTTCTAAACCTGGTTATGTTGGTAGGTATATTGCTGCTAAACTTAATGTTAAAAGGATAATTCACACATATCATGGATTGATATTTAAGGAATACTTTTCTAAGATATATTCCTCATTTGTTGTAAATATTGATAGAACTCTAGCAAGAAAAACAGACTTCATTATTTCTCTTTCTGAAATGCAGAAAAAGGAAATATTAGGAAATTATAAAATAGGGAATGATAATATTATCAAGATTATTCCTCTTGCCATTTCTAAAACAAAAGAGAGTTATAATAGTAAATTAGCTGATAGTTTTAGGCAGAAATGGAAGATTGAGAAAGATACAATACTTTTGGCTCAGGTTGGTAGACTTACTGACGTAAAAGACAATTCTTTTATGATAGAGAGGTATTATACAGTAAGAAAGAATTCAAAAACTAAAAGTATGCTTTTTATTGTTGGTGATGGAGAATTGAAGCATCATTTGATAGAATTAGCTCAATCATTACATTTAAAAGTTGCAATTGGAGAGGCCGTTGAAGGTGCTGATATTGTTTTTACTTCTTGGTGTAAGAATCTTGATAAGTTATATTCCGCAATGGATTTGCTTGTTCTGACTTCCAAAAGTGAAGGGACTCCCTTTAGCATTATCGAAGCACAGGTTTCTGGAACAGCAGTATTAGCTCCAAATATTGGAGGAATTGCAGATATGGTTATTGATGAAAAAACTGCATTTTTGTATAATTCAATTGATGAGTTTGAAAGTAAATTGGAATTATTGATTAATGATAAGAGTAGGGTAGAGCAGATAGGTAAAGATGCAGGAAATTTTGCTACCAAAAAATATAATATGGACGCTATGTTAGCGTCTTATGAAGAACTTTATGAAATTTAGATAATGGAAATAATTAAAACTAAAATAGAAGGATTATTAATTATTAAACCAAATGTATTCTTTGATGAAAGAGGATATTTTTTTGAGTCATTTAATGAAGAAAGATTTAAAGAATATGGATTAAACACTCGATTTGTTCAAGACAATGAATCTAAGTCTCAGAAGGGAGTTCTAAGGGGATTACATTTTCAGAAGCCGCCTTATGCTCAAGGTAAATTAGTTAGAATTATTAAAGGTGGAGTTTTAGATGTAGCTGTTGATTTGAGAAAAAACTCTCCAACTTATGGTCAATGGGAATCAATAGAACTTACAGAGGATAATAAGTTAATGTATTGGATTCCTGCTGGTTTTGGACATGGTTTCTTGACTTTAAAAGAAGATACTATTTTCTCTTATAAATGTACAAATCCGTATCATAAAGAAAGTGAAGGAAGTATACAATGGGATGATGCTGATTTGAATATTGACTGGGGATATGAAAACCCAATTATATCAGAAAAGGATGCTAATAGTCCTAGTTTTGAGTCTTTTGTTAGCCCATTTTAGGTAAAAATCATTATTAATTGCATGTTTTTTATCGCAAAGATGCTAAGTCGCAATGTTATTATATATAATAATGTTAGTTAGTCTTGTTGTAAGTAACTGTACAGCACAATTATTTAGGTAATAATAATATCCTCATCCTGAATATATTCTTCACCTCTATAACATTGAAATAGCCTAACAACAGTAATAGTATCTTTTTCACAATAGATTTTAATTCTTTGAAGATCTTTATCTTGCCAATAAACTTTCCAAACATCGCTGCCATCAATATCGTCCTTTGGTGTGGGAATATCAAAAAGTGCTGTAAGTAAGTTCAAAGAGGTGTAGTTTTTATAATCACCAAATTTCCATAATTGCATAGTGTCAAGATGGTTTACTTCCCAAGGTTTTTTGCCTGCTATGTCTAGTATTTTTGGAATTTGTACTCTATTAACAAGCATTCTTCTTGCAATAAATGGAAAATCAAATTCCTTTGCATTATGCCCACAAAGTAAATGTTCTGTTGTGTAAAAATACTTGTCGAGTAAATCTTTAAACTCTAATAGAATAATCTTTTCTTCATCTCCGTAAAATGATTTAACCCTTAGTTGGTCATTATGAAAAAAGGCTACAGAAATACAAACTATTTTACCAAATTCAGCATAAATCCCTGCTCTAGGATATAAATTCTCTGCATTATCTTCTTCTTCTCTTTTAAGGTTTTTCGCTTTTTTATCCCATAATTTCTTTATTCTATCATTTTGTTCATCATAAGTAGGGAATAGAGGAACAGTCTCTATATCAAGAAATAAAATCTTATTAATATTGTAGTTTTCTAACATAATATTTACTTTTTTGTAAAAGTAGGAAAAATATCTAAAGTAATTAGTTATTATTTTTTAATGGTATTAACAGGGTTTAATTAATGGCATATAAAAGATGTTAAGGTCGAGGCGGACGTAGATTTGTAAATTAAGTCCAACGATGAGATTAGCATTTTCTTATAGCCACTATAAAGTATTAATTAAATATTCTGCCACTCGAAACGAATTTGCGTATATAGTCCAAGTGTAGGTAACACTACCTCCTGTGGGCATAAAGCTACCATCAGTAATATAAAGATTTTCTACATCATGTGCTTTGCAGTTGATGTCAAGTACTGATGTTTTTGGGTTTGTCCCAAAACGGCATCCACCAGCTTGTAAGTTTGGTGGCGGGTAGCTACTTATGTTGCTGTATATATCTTTACAGCCTAGTTCTTTAAGTATTGCTTTGCCTTTTTTTGCAAGTATTTCTCCAATCTCTAAATCATGAGTGTTGGCTGCAAGCCTAAGTCTTGCCACCGAGTCTCCCCATTTATCTTTAATTTTTGGGTCAAGACTAACAAAACAGTTGTCATTTGGTTGCCAATCAATAAATATCTCAAATTTTAGTTTTCGCTGTTTTGTAAAATAGTGCAAAAGCTTTTTTTGATATTCTTCTCCATAAAGAATAGTGTCATCATTATTCCATTTATTTCGAATGCTTTTACCAATAGGATTTGCATGTTCAAAAAGAAAATCAATAATGCCACCTTTAATTTTAGAATTATTGTCTTTCTCTATTTCATAAAACTGATGTAAGCTTCTATTGACAAATACTCCAGACATATTTAGTTTTTTTGCATCTTGCTCAGAGAATTCATTATAATCAATAATTCCACCACCTACACCACCAGCTGAGAAAATCAGATTCTTACCAACTTGACTATTATTATTAGCAAGTCCATTAGGAAATTCTTTGTTTTTACTAAGAAGTAACAATCTTGAAGTTTCAATGGCTTGAGCAGCAACAACAAATATATCAGCAACAATAAATCTATCTATTCCATCGGCAGAGTGATAATGAGCTTTAACTATTTTACCTTTACCATTGGTTTCAAGGTGAAATACTTTTGATAGAGATAATAATTCTACATTCCCTGTTTCTAAAGCTTTATTAATAAGTGCTGCTCTTGAGCTTCCCTTGGCATTGGAGTTGCAAGCATAGCTCCCACAAAAGTTTGAATAATAGCAAGCATTACGTTTATCCTTGGCTTTGCTAAGTATGGCACGAGGAATTGGCATTAATTCAAATCCTATATTATTAGCACTCTTATCTAATAATTCTGATACATAATTCTCCGCTAATGGAGGGTAGGGGAAATCATTTGAAGATCGAGGCTCTTGAAACCTATGTTTAATAATTTTACCTGAAACACCAATTTCTTTCTCTACTTTATCGTAATAAGGTTCTAAATCTTCATAATTAATTGGCCAATCTACTACATTAGATTTATTTATGGGGCCGTAAGTAGAAAGGAGTTTGAAGTCATTTGGTTTCATCCTATGAAAATAGCCACTCATGAAATTAGAAGAACCGCCAACGACACTACCATTCCAAAAGTTTTGTCCACCTTCATTATTAGGTTTTCCTTCCCAATCACCATTTAATTTCTGAAATTCAATTACTTGTGGTTCATTATTTAGTTTTGGCGTAACAACATCTCTACGTGTCATTGCAATTTCATCTTTGGAGTAATCTTCAGTTCTAAGCCAAGGTCCTTTTTCTAAAACAATTACTTTATGACCAGCTTTTGAAAGCTCATAAATAATTGGACCTGCGCCAGCACCACTTCCAATAACACATATTATTTTCTTAGTTTTCATTTTGGACGTGGTTGATATTTAGAATTTCTGGATAACGATTGTTAATTGTAGGTTGGGGATAACCTCCTTTAAAGTTTAACCAATTCCTGCCAATATTTTCTGGATTGCTACCATAAATTTGGTTTGCAAACATTGCTTCGATAATTATTGTCAATAAACTTGATAAATAATTTTCACCCCACGTTTCAAGACTTATTTCTTTAATTGCTGACTCTTTTTTTGTTTTACTCAACTTAATAAAGCTATTTTTATAGTTTTCCTTACAATAATTATCTATTCTTGAAAGATTAGAAGCTAGATAATGTCTTTTTCTTGCTTTGAGGTTAGTGTCGTTAAGGTTCCATAGATAATATATATCAGCTTTTAATTCACTAGCGCTAGGAGAAATGCTGGTTTTTGGAAACAGTATATCTGCTATTTCTTTAAGTAGTAGAGTGTCAATTTGATAATATTTATCCTCAATATTTATTTGTACAATGTTTAAATTACTTGAATTACAGCTAAATACAAAAGGGAGTTGAAGGCTAATTCCTCCAATTATCATAGTTTTAATGAAATTGCGTCTTTGGTCATTTTGCATGAAAACAAAGCTAAGTAATATATTGATAAATATTTGGAGTATTATTGTTTGTTAATTTGTGAAAGATAAAGGTATACATTTGTACTTTAATAATATGTACTAACTAATTAATTAATAATGATGAGAAAAGTAACTTATGTACTTGGACTTTTTGTAACTACTGCTTTTTTAGCAATAGGAATGAGTTCATGTGGAAGTCAAAGCGAGCAACCAAAAGAAGATGCTGTAGAAGTAGCTGTAGAGACTGAAACAGTAGCAAAATGTGGTGAAGGAAAATGTGGTGAAGGAAAATGTGGTGAAGCAAGTGAAGAAGGAGAAAAGAAAGATCATTTTGCATCAATTGATGTTGATGGAGACGGTTTTATTTCAAAAGATGAGTTTAATGCTCATATGGATAACGAATTTGCAGAAAAAGATTCAGATGGTGATGGTAATATTACTGCTGATGATTGTAAAATGTTTGATAAATTCAATGCTAATGGTGATGAGTTTGTAAGTAAGGAAGAGTTTACAGCAGGTCATGGAGCTATGTTTGGTAAAC
>QMPB01000274.1 GCA_003648395.1 Bacteroidota bacterium | reverse complement strand
TCTTAATTCTTAATTCTTAATTCCTAATTCCTAATTCTTAATTTGTAATTCACTCTATCAATTCCTAATCAAATTATAACTCTTACTCGCTACATTTCCTCTCGAATCCCAAACTGTAATTTTAAACTTATGTTTACCTGCTGAAAAATGTTTGTCTATTTCATAATACAATCTATTTTTCTTTGGATCGTATTTTAGAAGTATCCATTTTTCATCTAGTGTAGCCTTGTATTTGTCAATGCCCGATATGTCATCAGTAATTTTAAAATCTATACTTCTTTGTCTAGTAATATTCTTATTATTATAAACGTTCTGCTGCTTTATGATAGGGGCAATGGTATCAATTCCAATGAAGTAATTACCAAAACTTCTTGTTTTAGTTTCTATAAATCCATTTTTGTATTTCCCTCCTTCATAAATCAACTGTTTTTTAGTATTAAGACTTAGAATGCATAATTTTGATTTGTCTTTAACAATTACGTTAGTATCTAATTTAATTCTCAAAGAATAATATTTATGCAAAGGAACACCAATGTCGTATATTTCAATTAGTTTACTATAATTTGAGTATTCATTATTTTTACTATTCACCCAGAACAACTGATTGCTGTAAAACGCTCCTAGAGGTATCTCTACTCTCATTTCACTATTTTCATAAGTATTATTGTGTTTCCAGTCGAAAAACGCTCCACTAAGTTCTTTTGCTTTATATGGTTCCCCTTTTTTTACAACTACTTTTAATATTGATTTTTGCCCGTTATAGTCTTCGGCAATAATTGTTAGTTTATGAATATTATTATCAGTTAAACTAATTATTCCGTTATTAATATTATTTTTCGTATTTCTAAGTTTAGTATTTTTCTCAATATAACTTCTTTGAAAACGAACTTTATTCTTTATGTATTCGGAATAATCAATATAAGTATTGATATATCGTTTTTGGTTGAAAACCAGTTTATCAGCAATAAATTGGAAGAATAATGTATCATCAAAAAAATAAGATAGTTTGTAATAACCATTTTTATTTACGGCCGCATCCCAACGGTCGAAACCTTCCACTGCAATATAAAATTTATCAGAGCGAATTAGTAAAGTATCATTAGTTTTTAATTTTACTATTTTGCTTTTTTGTAAAATAGGGTATTCATTATATTTGGTGCTTTTATTCTCAAAAAGATTATATATTCTAAACTTACGAATACTTGGATATTGATGGTCAGCTATTTTTATTCCAAATAGGAGAGGGTTTATAGGCTCTTCAGCTGAATTACGAATTTCGAAATGCAAATGAGGCCCTCCAGAACTTCCACTATTTCCAGTATAGGCAATAACTTGACTTTGTTTTACTTTTATACTTCCTGCTTTGGGAAATATCTCTACAGCAAAAGATTTTGTGCGATATTGTTTCGATATAATCATTTGTGCTATGGTATCCATATACCTATTCAAATGAGCGTAAACACTAGTGTAGCCATTTGGATGCTTTATGTAAAGGGCATTCCCATACCCCCAAGGAGAAACTTTAATTCTAGAAATATAGCCATCAGCAGTAGCAAATACTTTTTTACCAATTGCCCCTTGAGTTTTAATGTCAATCCCAGAATGAAAATGACCTCCTCTTAATTCGCCAAAACTGCCAGCCAAAACAAGTGGAATGTTTAAGGGAGAACGAAAATAGTCTTGTGGATATTTCTGTTGAGCTTCGCCGTTGTTTCGGAATAAGAACATTGATAATAGAATAATACATATTCCAATATTTGAAAAAAAATTGTATTTTACCTTAATCATTTATATTATTTTTTGAATGATTTGTAATAGTATTTTTTATAGCTGTTAAAATATTTGGAATCACCAAATCTGTGATTGAAAAGGAATTTTTTGCTGCCATTTTTATTAGTTATTTTATCTTGTTTTGCAATAGAACTAATGCAGCTTATAGCTAGCTTATTATTAATAGCTATCTCATGTTCATTGCTTTTTTTCCAAATACGGTATGCATCTTCAATATTGTTTTGTGTCAAAGCAAACTCAATACCATATTCTGTCATTGTTTGAGAATTGCATTTACTAATAAATAAAACAAAGCTATTTGCCTTTAGCCCATATTTAGTAAGGCTTTCTGTTTTGTATAAACTGTCAGCCGTAATAAATAATCTAATAGCATCATCTGCATTATTATCAACACAATGATTCATTGCATCATTATATATTGATTGAAATTCAATCGCTTTCGTATACTTTTTTAGTATCCCATTAGGGTAATCTATATTTAAGTTGACTTGAGGATTATTTTTAGCAATTTTAATTGCATCCTTGCAGAATCTTTCAGCAGAAACAAAGTCTTTAAACTCAATGCTATTTCTAGCTTTCTGCATTTTTTCATTAAAGCGAGTACTTACTATTGCATTATTTCGGTTATTAATCTTACTGCTTAATTTATCTAGGGCATTATTTATTTCTATATCATCTTTAAGTCCATTATTTCCTGCTTCTTTTTTTGCATATTTTAGAATAATTTTAGCTGATTTATATTTGCCGCCCCAAGCAGCAAGTTCTCCTTCTTTAATGTTTTCAAGTATTAATGGCTTTAAACTTTGTTTTGTATATGAGTTTAACGAATCGTCAGCTTTAATATAGTATTGTTGGCAAATCAATTGAGCTTCTTTAAACTCAGGGTAAGCTAATTTATATCTATTATAGCTTAGATAAATAAGTCCGTTTTTTAGATGTTTTTTGTAATCTTTCTGAGCACTAGAAATTGGGTCTAGTTTTGTTGGTTTTGTCTTAATTGTAGCCTTTTTACTAGGGGCAAATTCAGTCTTAAATTTTGGCTCTTCTTTTGCAATTAATCTTTCTACTCTATTGTCATTAAGCTTCCTTCGTACTTCTGTAATAAATGTACTGGCGTCATTAAGACTGTGTTTATTACTAATACTATCTGCTTTGGCAAATAACTTTTCTGCTTTTTTCTTTTCAAAATTATTTTTTGCTTCAAGACTATTTCTTAAATATTCTGTTACTAGTAAATTATAAAGCGCATCAACTTCTTTGGTATTTTCAATGGCTTGAGGGTTGTCTTGTTGGTAATTATATGCAGTATTGAGGTAGTCTTCGGTCATTTTTAGTTTACCACTCTGAATAGATGCTCCCGCAATACTTACATAAGAAATATACATTCCGTAATATGCTGCTTGAATAGATTTTTCTTGTTTAGTATTACAAACAATTACTTTGCTATTCTCTTTACAGAATTTCTTAGCTTCATTTAATAAATTCAAGCTTTCATTATAGTTTTCCTCATTATTCCATTCTATTGCTTTATCCAACATACTTACATATGTCTTATTTGCAAGTTCATTTGCTTTAATTTCGTTCTGAGTAATTGACAATATCTTATAAAGTTTTTTTTCAGCTTTAAGCAATTTTCCACTCTTAAAATCAAGCAATGCCAATTGATATATACTTGATACATTGTTAGGGTTAACTTGCAGCGATTTATTAAAATATTTAATTGCTAGAGCATTATTACTATCACTCAGAACCATAGCTTTTGCATAGAGTAATGAGTCTAATTGTTTTGCAAGTTCTTGGTATCTATTATTAAGACTATCAATAAGTTCACCTGTTGTAATATATGAATAATATATACCAGCAGGGTCAGTAGTGGCTAAAGAAAGTGAAGATGCATATTCTGACATTTTAAGTTTATGGTATCGCTTTGCTAAATATTTCATATCAATACTTTGCAACTGAATTTTGTCAATATTATTAATATTAAGCTTACTTATTTCATTGTTTATGTCATCAAGTTTCTTTCCTTCTTTGTAATACGTATCTATATTTATAATTGCTTTTTCAAAGTCTTCTTTTTTATTTTCAGAATAAGAATAGTTTAATTTCTCATTTGCAAGGCCATAAGCACCAACCTTTGTGCTATCAGTAAATAATGAATCAAACAGAATTACATCAGGTTTTGTAATAGGTATAATGATTTGCTCTAGTGTTTTTGTGTTAGAATTTAATTCAACTAAATTATATGTTAGATAAACATTGGAAGGAATGATTATATTCTTAAAATTAAAACTTTTATAATTGAAATTACCTTCTATTTTACTGCTATCAATCTTAATGATAATTTGATATTTATTATTCTTTTTTTTCTTTAAAATAAAACTACTTTTAGTTGATATTTTATAATTATAATAACTTCTTATCTTCGATTGACTTTTAGCCATTCTACTAATAAAAATATTAGGAATACTATTTTCCTTTTCATAGGGATTATACTTAAAGATTAATTCTAAATTTTTATTCTCATCATATACTATCATATCCTGAGCCTGAGCTTCAGAATTAAACAATAGCATTAAAAAATAAATAAATAAATGTAAAAATATAATCTTCATAGAATAAGCACCTTATAAACAAAGGTATATAGTATATTTGGTATAAATTGTAAAGTCAAGAATACTAACAAAACTGATTTTATTTAGATTTATTTCACTGATTTATTAACGTATGAAAGTGGATTAATCTTAACCCTTAATGCCTAATTACTTTCTGCCAAATGCATCAAAAATTGCTTTAGCCTTCAATAAACTCTCTTCATATTCCTGCTCAGCATCACTGAGATATGTAATTGCGCCACCTGTTGTTAAGCTTAAAAATTTTGTTTTTGAATTATAGAGTAGAGTCCTTATAATTACATTAAAATCAAAGTCTCCTTTATTATCAATATAACCTACTGAGCCAGAAAAAACGCCTCTTTTTGTAGTTTCATATTTTTCAATAAGTTCCATTGCTTTTATCTTGGGTGCACCAGTCATGCTCCCCATGGGGAAGGTGTTTTTCAGAATATTAGAAATGCTGAGCTTATTGTCAACCTTGGCTGATATAGTGGAAATCATTTGATGAACATGAGGAAAGCTATAGATTTCACAAAGCTCCTCAACTTGTACATTCTCTGAGCTCTTAATTCTAGATAAGTCATTCCTTACCAAATCTACTATCATTATATTCTCGGCTCTTTCTTTAGTGCTGTTTTGTAGTTTGTTTTTTATTCTCACATCATTATTATTATGTGATCTTTTTGCAGTACCCTTTATTGGTTGCGATATTAGTTTATCGCCTGTCTTTTGGATATATCTTTCAGGACTAGCACTCATAATAAAGTGCTCATTCTCTTTGAAATATGATGAAAATGGGGCAGGAGAGTGCTCATTAAGCTTTTTGTAAATTTCTATAGGTTTAACAGCCGCATTTTCTACATAAAACTCCTGACAAAAATTCATTTCATAGATATCGCCATACTTAATATCACTTCTGATTTTAGAAATACTTTCAATATATTGTTCTTTAGTAATTCTATGCTTAAACGACAGGCTAATATTACCTTCTTTGTTGTCTAGTTTGCTAATATTAGCCAGTTTATTTTTAAAATTTGCTACTTCTTTACTACTTACTTTCGAATTAATTTCTAGTTCAATTTCATTAATTCCAGCTTTAATAATAAACTTAGGAACAAATATATAGATGTCATTAAAGCCCAAAGAATCAGCATTATTTGATGATAGATTTTCAAACTCATTCTTTAAATCATAACTCATATAAGCAAACTTCCATTCATTCAAGTTTCGATTTAAAAAGTTATCAATACTATTATAGCTATCTTTAACATTATAAGATATATAGTCAATATTACCTAAAGCAAATATCCAACTATAATTTGAGTATTTGTTATGAGTAAAATCATTGGAATTAAGCAAACAGCAAGTATTAAATTCATTGCTAATATTTAATAGATGATTAAGTAGGTATTCCGAATGATGTTTTAATTTAGTTTTCTTGTATTGCATGGGCTTGCAAAGGAAATAAAAATTACATTTTAAAATAAATTAATTGAATATTTATTATCATTTTTGATTTTAAGAAACCTAAGTACTTGTAATATAATGCGTAATATGTTGTGTGAAAGTTTATATCAATATGGCATACTTATGTTTTTCAAAAATGAAAATTTCCTATCTTTGCTTTTCTAGGGGGATTATTAATACAAACATTAGCAAATGGAATTTGATTATTCAGAAATAAGATATTACGAAGATAAAGATTTAAAGGAAGTAATTGAACGATTGATTGATGAGCCAACATTATATCGAATTGGAAGATTTGTGTTTGGTGACATAAGTGAGGAAGATCTTAAGTCCAAATTAAGGTCGTATAAAACTGTTCGTGAATTTCAACTTAATTTTATTCTACAAATAATAATTAAGCTAGTTAAAAATAGTACTGATGTTGTAACTTCCAATGAGGTAAATAGATATAGCCATGATAAGAATGTAAAATATGTGTTTATTACAAATCATAGAAATATTGTAATGGATGCATCGCTATTAAATTATCAGTTGGCAAAAACCTATGGCGATGATTTTGAATCTACTTCTATTGCTATT
>QMPB01000273.1 GCA_003648395.1 Bacteroidota bacterium | reverse complement strand
CCATTTATAGAAGTAAACTGCGCCGCTATTCCTTCAGAACTTATCGAAAGCGTGCTCTTTGGACATGAGAAAGGATCTTTTACATCTGCTCATAAGCAGAAGAAAGGTGATTTTGAACTTGCTAATGGTGGAACTATTTTTTTAGATGAAATAGGCGATATGAGCCTTGCCGCTCAGGCAAAAGTACTTAGAGCTTTACAGGAAAATAAAATCACTAGGGTAGGTGGTGAAAAAGAAATTAAGGTAGAAGTAAGAGTTATTGCTGCTACCAATAAAAATCTTGCTCAAGAAATTAAGAATGGTAAATTTAGAGAGGATCTATATCATCGATTAAGTGTTATCCTAATTGAGGTTCCTTCTTTGCGTGATAGAAAAAGTGATATCCCAATCTTAACAAATTATTTTATGGAAGATGTTTCTGAAGCTAATGGCAAAACACCACTTAAGTTTGATAAAAAGGCTATGGATATGCTTAAACAGATGCCTTGGACAGGCAATATTCGTGAACTTAGAAATGTAGTAGAGAGATTATCTATACTTTGTGAAGGTTCTATAAGTATGGATGATTTGGAACGTTATGTGAAACCTCTTGGGAGTTAGGAGTGAATAAAGGAGAATAGTGCCCCGACAGGAATCGGGAGGAGATTTTAAAATAGAACTATAATTTACTTCTCCAAATAGTTATCGGGACTTTTATATTTATTCTTTACATTACCTTATCATCTTTTACAATTTCTTACTGCTTTTTACCAATCTTTACAATTCATTACAATTCCTTACAATTCCTTACAATTTTTTACCATCCTTTACAACCCAGAACCCTGAATTCCTAAGCCCAAACAAGGAACAAGGAACCCCAAACAATATAGTCACATTTTTATAAAAATCTAAAGCAAAAAATCAGTATTTTTGCGCTCTTGTAAAACAGAATAAAACTCCCAAACACTATGTTTGATAATTTAAGTGATAAGTTAGAAAAATCCTTTAAGCTATTAAAAGGCCAAGGAAGGATTACCGAAATAAATGTTGCAGAGACTCTTAAGGAAGTTCGCAAGGCTCTTCTTGAAGCTGATGTTAGCTATAAAGTTGCAAAAACTTTTACTCAAACGGTAAAAGAAAAAGCAATGGGCGAGAATGTGCTTACTGCTGTTTCCCCAAGCCAGTTGATGATTAAGATTGTTCATGATGAGTTAGCTGACCTTATGGGTGGCGAGCAAGAAGATCTTAATCTTGATTCTAAACCATCTGTAATATTAATTGCTGGTTTGCAGGGTTCTGGTAAAACTACTTTTTCTGCTAAACTTGCTAATTTTCTAAAGAATAAGAATTCTAAGAAACCACTATTAGTTGCATGTGATGTTTATCGCCCAGCTGCTATAAAACAGTTGATGACTCTTGGTGAGCAAATTGGGGTAGAGGTTTTTCATGAAGATGATAATAAAAATCCTGTTGAAATTGCAAATAATGCAGTTAAGCATGCTAAGAGTAATGGCTTTGATGTAGTTATTGTCGATACTGCTGGCCGTTTGGCTGTTGATGAGAAAATGATGGCAGAAATTTCTGCTGTTCATAAGAAAGTTAAGCCTAACGAAACTCTTTTTGTTGTTGATTCCATGACGGGTCAGGATGCAGTGAATACTGCTAAGGCGTTTAACGACTTACTTGATTATACAGGTGTTGTACTTACAAAGCTTGATGGTGATACTCGTGGTGGTGCTGCGCTTACTATTCGTCAGGTGGTTGATAAGCCTATTAAGTTTATAGGAATTGGTGAGAAGATGGATGCATTGGATATTTTCTATCCTTCGCGTATGGCCGACCGTATTCTTGGTATGGGTGATGTTGTTTCGCTTGTGGAAAGGGCACAGGAGCAATTTGATGTTGAGGAAAGTAGAAAATTACAAAAGAAAATTGCTAAAAATCAATTCAATTTTAATGATTTCCTAAAGCAAATTAGTCAAATTAAAAAGATGGGTAATGTAAAGGATCTTATGGGTATGATCCCTGGTATGGGAAAAGCTCTTAAAGATGTTGATATTGATGATGATGCTTTTAAAGGAATTGAGGCTATTATTAAGTCAATGACCAATGCCGAGCGTGAAAATCCAAAATTGATTAATGGTAGCCGACGACAGCGAATTGCAAAAGGTAGTGGCTCTAATATTCAAGAAGTGAATAACCTAATTAAGCAGTTTGATAGCACTCGTAAAATGATGAAAATGATGAGTGGCGCAGGAATGAAAAATTCTGCTAGAATGATGCAAAGCATGAAATCTAAAATGAATTTTTAGATAAAATTATATATGGTATAAAACAAAAAACGACTATTATTAATTTAATAGTCGTTTTTTATTTGATTACATCTCCATACTATACTTTTATAGTTGCCTGAGCCGCCAACTATCGACTGTATACTGCCTACTATTCCACTCCCCAAGAAACACTTTTTAATTTATTATTATCAAAATAGAAATCAATTCTAGCATCAAAATAACCAAGTCGCTTTTCTCCCCATTCTTCAACTTCTTCTTCAAGATTGCTATAGTTATTATCTTTCATAAGATTTATCAACTCATCTTTGTTTAGCTTAAATATTTGTTTGCCAAAGAGTATTGAGTTGTGATTTTGTGTGTCGCATGCTGCAAATTTCATTTCGCTCTCTGATCCTTCAAAAAAGAGAGAGCTTTCAAGATTATCAATATATATAGCTTCTGTTTTAAAGTCGCCATCTTCTTCTATTATTTCAAATTTTGAATCAGAGTCTATTTTCTTTGAGAATTCGTATTTGGAAATACCAAATTCAATATTGCTAATGCCGTTTAGGAGATTTATTTCCATGATTATTCCTTTTAAATATTGTTAATATAATTATATTTTTATACCAATGAAAACATAGAGAAAAGTATACTTATATCTGTAATTTCATTTATAAATTAAAGTTGTATTTTAGTCCTTTATAATAAATTTATATGCTAATTATGCAATAACTACATACTTACTTTGTAATGATAAAAGTAATAAAAAAATTAGTATCAATTATTCCGAGATGTTAAAAATATATAAACTAGGTAGTTATAGGTAGTTTTCTAGTATGGTGAGTTTTCTTCTTTTTGTATAACGTGATATGTTAATCTGTCCATGAATTTAGGAGTAAATCTTGCTAAGCCTACTGCCATTATTCCTTTATAACCTATCAACATTGTGCGTCTTCTTTTTCTAATGCCTTTAACTATTCTTTTAGCAGCAGTTTCGGCACTAAGCATTCCCTTTTCATTTCTAGGGCTTTCTCCTTGTTCATTTCCATCACTCATTAGTGCATGTTCACGGATCTCACTTTTTACATATTCTGGCGCTGCAATCATAATATGTACACCAGTTTTAAGGTGCTCTATGCGTAGGGAGTCCATAAATCCATGTACTGCATATTTACTTGCACAATAGCCAGTGCGTGCAGGAAGTGGCTGCATACCCGATATTGATGTTACTGCAACGATACTTCCTTTGGTTTTAAGAATGTATGGTAGTGCGTATTTTGTGGAATATACTGTGCCCCAGTAATTAACATCCATTACTTTTTTTATAACATCAAGTTGCAAGTCAGCAAACATTGCTCGCTGCGATATGCCTGCGTTATTTATTAAGATATCAATACTTCCAAATTCATTTATTGCTTTTTCAATAAACATCTTGCAGTCTTTCTCAATGGTTACATCGGCCTCTATAGCAAGAGCTTTTACACCATATTTACTCTCTATATCTTCTGAAATAGTATCAATCAAATTCTTCCTTCTTGCTACTAATACAACATTAAAATCTTGTTGCGCTAGTTCATATGCCAAGGCTTTACCAATGCCTGACGAGGCTCCAGTTATTATACTTATTTTGTTTTTCATAATTGAATGTAAAAGTATAAAAATATTGTTTTGGTTTGATTTATTATTACTATTTTTGCATCTTGTATAGTGAAAATATTATTGTAAAAAAAAAGGACGCATAAGCCCTCATTTTATTAAAAATAGTTTAAATGTTAGTTAAATACCTTTAACTGATATAATTATTTTATTTTCATTAATTATTCGTGTAGCGTTAATTAAAAAAACTGTAATGAAAAGAATTTTTATTTTATTTTTTATTAGTGTATTGTGTTCTCAATTATCTTATAGTCAGAGTTATAATTATACTACCTCAACGGGTGATTTAGGCACTACTTATTCGTGGATTGATTGTTCATCAGGTACAGAAATTCAGGATGCGGATTGGTTGCAAAATGTTGGCTTAGGTGATAAAAAGGATGATGGATATGCAGAAATTAGCTGGCCTTTTAATTTCCAATTTTATGATTCGTATTATTTTGCAGGAGAAAATATGTACTTCTGCACCAATGGTTTTATCCGCTTTGATGATGTATCAGACGATAATGCTACTAATACTTATAATAATGATATTAGTAGTTATTCTCCTAATCTAGGCGAAATTGTAGCTTTTGCATTGGAAGATGCGGGTTTAGAGGATAATAATTCTACTGTTCATTATTTAACTACAGGCAGTGGCTCAAGTAGAATCTTTACAATTGAAATCCAAAATCTAGAAGTTAGATTTAACCAAGGTAAATATATTGATGTACAAATTAGTTTTTACGAAACTAGCAATATAATTGTTATAAAAGTTGGCGGTTTTGATGTTAGTTCTTCTTATGATACATACCTAGGTATTCATAGTGGTAATTCTACATACAAAGATCAATGGGGCGAATTACAATCAATAGGTCAAGATAAATGGAGAGCGTATACCCCTCCTGCAAAGGCTTATGGTGGTATTACTATTACTCAAGCTTCATCAGATGATGTATATCCTTCTGATGATAATGAAATGGTAAGAATTCAATTTGATATTACTGGAGGTGGAGGTGCATTTGACTTGACTAAGATAGTTGTTCGGTCAGTTAATGATGATAATGGTGATGTAAGTAATGCAAAATTATTTCATACTAGTAGTTCAACTTTTTCAACAGATCATCAAATTGGAACAACACAATCAGTTGTTAATGCGAATAATGATTATAAATTCAATGGGTTTTCATATAATATGCCTGGTGGTACTTCATATATTTGGGTAACATATTCTGTTGCTTCATCAGCCATTAATGGAAATGATATAGGTGCTAAAATAAGAAAAAATAAAATTACATTAAATAATATTAAATATCTAGCTTCCACTACAAGTGATTTTCTAAGAACAATAGGATATTTTGAATGGGATGGTAGTACAAGTACTGATTGGAATACTGCCTCTAACTGGTCAAATAATTCGGTGCCTACATCTTCGGATAATGTAATAATTATATCTGCACCTGCTAATCAGCCACATATACTAAATGGTAATACTGATGTATGTAATGATTTAACAATAAAATCAGGAGCAACATTAACTGTTGATGATAATGGATCACTTGATATATCAGGAAGCATTATTAATAATGGTAGTTTGGCATGTGGCGATTATGAAATAGATCTATTAGGTTCTAATAATGAACTTAAAGGCTCTGGTGTATGGACAACTTCAAGCTTTGAGCTAGGGAATTCTTCAAAATATACTCTTCAAAATAATATTAGCTGCGCATTTGTTGAAATTAATAATAATGCCTCACTTGTGGTTGATGAGCACTCTCTAGCTTGTACGGGAATTATTAATTCTATGACGGGCTCCATACTATCTACCACAACAGGAAGTATAGAGGCAGAGGGAGAGGTAACTATTGATGGTACATATACTCATGGTACTGGTACTTTTTATTATTCTGGTAATAATTCTCAGTCAATATTAAATAAAACCTATCACAAACTTAAAATTAAAGCGTCATCAGGCACAAGAACACTTTTAAATATAGGTACTTGTAAAACTATGGAAGTTACAGGTTCTGGAATAGTAGAATTAAGTTCTAATATAGATGTTGATGATAATATAATAATTGGAGCTGGTACTACTATTGATATGAATGGACATAGTATTACTCTATCAGGTGATTGGACTAATAATGGTACCTTGACTTCGGGCTCAGAAACAGTAATGTTTGATGGAATTGGGTCTTCACATATGTATGGTAGTACTAATTTTTATAATCTTACAGTAAATAAATCAACAGGAGACGTATACTCCGATGGTACTAACCATATTACTCATACTTTGGCTTTAACAAATGGAATATTGAATTCTTCTTCTAATACTTCAGTTATTTTAGATGCTGGCGCAACTATTTCAGGTGGCGGCACTTCAAGTTATGTAGATGGCCCATTGCGTAAAGATGGAAATACAGCCTTTATTTTTCCTGTTGGCGACTTTAGAAAATATGCTCCTTGTGAAATTGGAGCACCTTCAAGTAGTGTGCAATTTGTTGCAGAGTATACTATGTCAGGGCATTCTAATAATACTTCATTCAATTCTCCTTTAACAAAAGTAAGTCTT
>QMPB01000272.1 GCA_003648395.1 Bacteroidota bacterium | reverse complement strand
TCCAGATTTGCCTGTTATTTGCGACCCATCGCATATATGTGGCAATAGAGAATTATTACAGGGAGTTTCTCAAAAAGCTTTGGACCTTAGTTTTGATGGCTTAATGATTGAATCACATATTAACCCTGATGTTGCTCTTACCGATGCAAGCCAGCAAATTACACCTGCTAATCTTGCCAAAATGCTTGATGAAATTGTAATTAGAAATGAATTTGGCACAAAGGATTTTGAATTGAAGTTAAGTTCTCTACGAAACGATATTGATGATATGGACCATGAGTTGTTCAATATATTAAGCAGACGAATGGAAAAAACTAAACTTATTGGGGATTATAAAAAAGAGAATAATATTACCGTTCTCCAGTTGGAACGATTACGAAGTATGATAAAGGAGCGAATAAAATATGGAGAAAACTTGGGAATAGATGCTGAGTTTATTAATAAGCTATTAATGCTTGTGCATAAAGAGTCTATTCGAGTTCAAACTAATATAATGCAAGGGAAATAGTAGTAATTTGAAATAAGAACTGACGAAATTAATCTTAAATATTGTATGAAAAAATATAAAATATATTGTGGAGGTGAGTTTATAGAAACTCCTAATTCTTTGGAGGTTGTAAATCCATTTACTAACGAGAGTTTTGCAGAAACTTATTATGCATCATCTGATGATTTAGAAAAAGCAATTATTAAGGCGCAAGAAGTACAAAAGGAAATGCAAAACTTGCCTTCATATAAAAAGTATGAAGCTTTAATGTATATATCCAATACTTTGAAAGAAAGACTTGATTATTTTGCTGAAATATTGGCATTGGAATCAGGTAAGCCTATGAGGTATGCAAAGGGGGAGATTATGCGATCAGTTCAAACATTTCTTGTTGCTGCTGAGGAGAGCAAAAGATTGCCAGGCGAGGTAATGAGCCTCGACTGGACTCCTGCAGGAGAAGGAAAGCATGGTGTTATTAGGTATTTCCCAGTGGGCTTGGTTGCGGGCATTGCTCCTTTTAATTTTCCAATGAATTTGGCAGTGCATAAGTTGGCTCCAGCAATTGCTGCGGGTTGTCCAATAATTCTTAAGCCTTCTACCAATACTCCTTTATCAACCTTGGCTTTGGCAGAAATTATTTCGCAAACAGATTTACCAAAGGGAGCGGTATCTATTCTGCCTATGGACAGAAAAACTGGAAACCAATTAGTGGTTGATGATAGATTTAAGTTATTGACATTCACTGGTTCCCCACATGTGGGTTGGATGATGAAAGCCGATGCTGGGCGCAAGAAAGTTGTTCTTGAGCTAGGAGGAAATGCAGGGATGATTATTACTAAAACTGCAGACATCAAACAGGCGGTTGCAAAGGCAGTTGTTGGTGGTTTTGCTTATTCGGGACAAGTATGCATTCATGCACAAAGAATATATGTTGCCAAAGAAATTTTTAAGAAATTCTCTGAAGAATTTGTGCTAGAAGTTAATAAACTAACTCTAGGAGACCCTATGGATGATGACACTTTATTTTCGTCAATGATAGATGAAGGCAACGCTATAAGAGTTGAGGATTGGGTAAATGAAGCCATTAATGATGGTGCAAAAGTGATTTGTGGAGGTAAGCGCGAAGGCACATATTATCATCCAACAATATTGGTAGATACTAAACCAAAGATGAAAGTTTGTTCGTTGGAAGTTTTTGGCCCTGTGGTAACTTTGGAGCCTTTTGGCAATTTTGAAGAAGCTATTGCTGAGGTCAATAATAGTGAGTTTGGACTTCAAGCAGGAATATTTACTAACGATATTGGAGAAATGGATTATGCTTTTAATAACCTTGAAGTAGGGGGCGTTATTATTAACGATTCGCCAATTTTTAGGGTCGATCATATGCCTTATGGTGGAGTTAAAGACTCTGGACTTGGAAGAGAAGGCCTCAAATATGCCATTATGGATATGTTAGAAACTCGAATTTTGGTTAGGTAATTAAGCGTTTTAGTATAAAATTAGTATTTTTTAAGAAGTATAAAAGAATAATATATTAAGTGGGAAGTAAATCCTTATATCTTTGTAGTATATGAAACGAGCATTATAAAAATAATTTTTAACTCACAAAGGAATGATTATTTTTTATCATGCGACTGCATATGGCCGCTAAAAATGTAAACATATGAAACGAGCATTATAAAAATAATTTTTAACTCACAAAGGAATGATTATTTTTTATCATGCGATTGCACCTGTCTGTTGGCAGACGGCAGTCTGTCTAATAACTATACAGAGTGGCTTAAAAGTTCAAGGCTTGCTGCTTTTTTGTAAAGCGCAGTATACTAAGGTGTATGAGCATTTACAAAAAGTAGCATAACGCAGAAATTGGGCTTTTTAGACAGTCTGACGGTATGGCCATTAAAAATGTAAACATATGAACTCACAGCGAATAATGAGTATAAGCATTGCCATGGGAGTGGTGATGATTGGCCTTTTGGTAATGCAAATGCTTTTAATTAGTAATGCGCTAACCATAAAAGAGAATGCATTTAGCGATGATATTCAGAGAACCTTTACATCCGTTATGAATAAAGTAAATAGGATGGAAGGTATAAGTAATAAAAATAGATTACTGCGGATCATTGGCACTCCTATTATACCAGAAGGACCACGTGCTGTTATTAAGGATCGCACACTTATCAAGAAATTTGTTTATAAGCAAGATACTATTGATTATCAGATGCAATTTCGATCCAACTTTAGTATAACGCCATCTTTTGATAATCCTATTTTTGATAATCCAGCCTATACTTATCGTAAAATAGATTCTTTGATTAATGATGAGCTTCGTAATCAAAATATATATGCTGAGTATTATTTCAATATTTATAATCAGCGTGGGCCTTTCTTTATGTATAAACATCCAAAAGTTAAGCCGGTGGTATATCTTGAAAAAGCTTACGCATTTCCATTATTAAGTAATTCTAGGAATCAAGAGTTGTTTATGATGATTTACTTTCCGAAAGAGAGAAGATACCTTCTTAAAGAAATGGGATTAATGCTATTCTTATCAATAATTATCATTTTATCAGTTATATATTTATTCTCATATAGTGTTTCGGCAATTGTAAAACAGTCTAAATTATCGGTTGTAAAAAATGATTTTATTAATAATATGACTCATGAGTTTAAAACTCCCATCTCTACAATTTCGTTAGTTTGTCAATCCTTACGCGACAGTGATGTTGAAAAAACTCCTGATCTTGTAGATACATATATATCAATAATTTCTGATGAAAATCAGCGTCTTGCAAGTATGGCAGAGAAGATTTTACAAACAGCAATTCTTGATAAAGGGCAGTTAAAGCTTAAATATGAGCAAGTTAATGTTCATGATATTATTAGAGAATTAGTAAGAAGTAACGAAATGTTGATTGCTCAAAAAGGTGGTGTACTAACGCTAGAGCTGGAGGCTGCGCACTCACTAATATTTGCCGACAAACTTCATTTAACAAATTTATTATATAATTTGCTTGATAACGCAAATAAATATACCTTTGAAAATCCAAAAATTAGTATCATTACTAAAAATGATGGCAATTGTTTATTGATAATTATACGAGATAATGGTATAGGAATTTCTCGCCAGAATCAGAAAAAGATATTCAATAAACTATATCGTGTGCCAACAGGTAATGTACATAATGTCAAAGGGTTTGGTTTAGGGCTTAGTTACGTTAAAGCTATTGTAGAGCATCATAACGGTGTAATTAGCCTGGATAGCCATTTAAATAAAGGGACAAGTTTTTATATACATCTCCCTTTAGATTCAAGAAATACTAAATGTAACATATAATTAATTAAATTATGGACGAAGTAAAAATTTTATTGGCAGAGGATGATCCTAATTTGGGAAAAATTCTAAAAACTTTTTTAGAAGCTAAAGGTTTTAAAGTGGATTTATTTATTAATGGTGAAGAAGCTCTTATAGGCTTTCATAAAAATAATGATTATAAAATATTAGTGCTAGATGTGATGATGCCTATTATGGATGGATTTACTCTTGCTAGCAATGTTAGGAAATCAGATTCTAAAATTCCTATTCTTTTTCTTACTGCTAAATCTCTTGAAGAGGATAAGCTTAAAGGATTCGAAATTGGCGGTGATGATTATATTACCAAGCCTTTTAATATGGAATTGCTACTTGCTCGTTTGAATGCTATATTGCGTAGAAGTGGTGTAGGTAATAAGGATAACGAAGGTGTTGTTATATACAATATTGGTAAATTCACATATAATTATGAGCATCAGAAACTAACTTCTAAAACTGGGGAGCAGAGACTTACTAGCAAAGAAGCTGAGCTAATGAAGATGCTTTGTGATCACGAGAATGAAGTTCTTGACCGTAGAATTGCCCTTAATAAAATTTGGAAAGACGACAGCTATTTTAACGCTCGTAGTATGGACGTTTATATTACTAAGCTGAGAAAATACCTTAAGGAGGACGAAACTGTTCAGATTATTAATGTTCATGGTATAGGGTTTAAATTATTGACTCGATAAATAATATATTATTAGGCTTATTTCTAAATCGATATAAATCGTTTTATTGCCTTTTTCTATATTAAAAATTCTTTCTCTATGATACTTCGGCAAGCATAGCACGAGTTAGTACAAAAAGAATTTCGCCTTGAAAGAATAGATTTCAATTTATTAATCGAGTATTTTAGGTCCAATTGGTATTAAACTTATTGTAACTAATCAGTGTGAATGGGAATATGATAAGTAATCGTAATTATCATTAGCTTCGCCCTACTGAGTGATTTTTCCTTAGAAAAATTGTACCGAAGTAAGGTGTAGCTAAATGAATAGAATTAAGTTGTTTTGGCGAAATTTTTGTATGCTGAGTAGTTTTGCTTTTATAAAAGCAAAATTATATCGAAGTATCTGCAAAAAATATGACAAAACAATTATATTATGTACCGTATTATCAGTAATATAGATAGACTGATTAGTAACAACTTATTTTTAATTTTTATAAATAGAAATACATAGAATTGAATCTCTCACTTTTTATAGCAAAACGATATTTATTGGCAAAAAAATCACATAATGCCATTAATATCATCACTTCTATTTCCATTGCACTAGTGGCTATTGGAACCATGGCTTTGATTGTGATTATGTCTGTTTTTAATGGCCTAGAAACTTTAGTTGGCAAGTTAGATTCGAGTGCTTCTGCCGATTATATAGTTGATAATAAGTACAGTAAGTATATTAGTACTGAAGAGTTTCCGGTAGATAAGATTAAGCGAATAGAGGGCGTAAATGATATTACGGCAATTTTGGAGGATAATCTGTTAGTAAAATACACTCCCGCTTTAGAAGAGAATTCGCCAAGAGAGATTATTGCATTGATTAGAGGAGTGGAGGAAAATTATATTGCCACCACAGCCATAGAACAAAAAATTATAGACGGCTTATTTGTATTAGGTGATGGAAGAGTTAATTTCTGTGTATTGGGAAACGGGCTCGCTCATCACCTTCAAATTCACATTAACGATTTTGATAATCCTATTACCTGTTATTTCCCTAAGTCGGGGCAGGGGATTTCTATAAATCCACTTGATGCTATTGAAATTAAAAATGTTTTCCCTTCTGGTGTTGTTACTATTGCGCCTGAGTTAGACAACTCCATAATAATTACTTCTTTGAAATTTGCACAAGAACTAATGAATTTGACCAATGGCGCTACTAGTTATTATATTGATATTAATAATGCAGCGAGTATAGATTTGGTTCAAAATGAAATTCAAAATATCTTAGGAGAAAACTATTCTGTAAAGAATAAAAAGCAACAGAATGAGGTTATGTATAATATCATGAAAAGTGAAAAATGGAGTAGTTTCCTAATCCTATCTTTTATACTTTTTATTGCCACATTTAACCTTGTGGGAGCTTTAAGCGTTTTAATTATTGATAAACAAAAGGATATAAAGACACTAACATTTATGGGTGCTGAAAAATCTTTAATATCCAAAATATTTGTTATAGAAGGTTTTATGGTAACATTTAGTGGGACTCTACTGGGATTATTGTTGGGTGTTATACTTATAGTTTTGCAGGATATTTTTCATATTATTCCCATGCAAGGGTCTTTTATTATTGATGCCTTTCCGGTAGAACTACGCTTTATTGATCTTGTTTCAATTCTTACTGTAGTGGTTTCTATATCAATGCTTGCAGTTATTTATCCTATTCGTAAATTAAGTAAAGTTATAGTATAAGTATCAAGGGCAATACTGCTCGTAGATTAGTAATAAGTAAACTTTGCTTTCTAAAAGATTATGGTGATAAAAAAACTACGGTCTAGAAGACTGTCTTACAGTTGATTTTATGTATCACGGGCATCTTGCCCGTAGATTATGAATAGAAACTATTGTTTACAGTAATTATACTATAAAAAACTACGGCCTGGAAGGCCGTGTTACAACG
>QMPB01000271.1 GCA_003648395.1 Bacteroidota bacterium | reverse complement strand
GTATTATAAGGAAGCTTTGGCTATTCAGGATTCACTTGGTAATTTTAATGAGCAAGCACGATTATTTAATAATATAGGTACAATTTCTTGGTATCAAGGCAAGTCGGATTCTGCATTAATTTTTTATATAAGAAGTTTAAATGAGCGGGAAGAACTTGGAGATATTAATGGGAAGGCCTATGTCCTAAATAATTTAGGAATGTATTATGGTAACTTGGAAGATTATGAGAAATCACTTGAATACTTCAATAAATCATTACATGCCTTTGAAATCATGTCAAACCGACATGGAATAGTGATGAGTTTATATAATATTGGGAGTGTTTACCAAGCAGAAGAAAAATATCAGATATCATTAAAATATTTTAATCAGAGTTTACAAGTAGCAAAAGAGTACGGATTCTATGATTATATAGTAGCTAATCACGAGGCATTTAAAGATGTTTATGCTGCCATGGGGAAATGGGAAAAAGCCTATCAATCGCTTAGCACTTATAAGAGGATAAAAGATTCCATCAGAGAGATTCAAAATATTGAACTTATAAGTGAGATGGAAGTGAAATTTGAAAAGGAGAGAAACCATGCAGAGATTCAAATAATTGAAAATCAAATGCAAGCTTCTAAAATCATTAAAACAAAGACTTTAATACTTATAACAGGGATTATTATTATTTTGATTTTAGTTCTCATATCCACGTATTTGCTTGTGCGCCAAAATAAAATTAGAACTGAAACCAAGCGCAGTAAGTTAAATCCGGCATTATTACGTTATCAGCTAAATCCACAATTTATAAATAGTAGTTTATCCGGCATTAAGGAGCTTATTGCGAAGACAAGAATAAAGGAGTCGAGTATTTTTCTCTCTGGTTTGGCAAAACTCATCCGTGTTTTTGTGGAAACATCTACAGTTAATGCTATTGTGCTTGATAAAGAGTTGGAAACGCTTCAAAGTTTTCTCAAGCTTCATCAAATGCGTTATGATTATGATCTGAAGTTTGAGCTTGATATAGAGCCTCATGTTGAGACAGAGATGCTGGCTATCCCTCCATTCCTGTTTTTCCCTATTTATGTTCATATTATTGATAATCATTTGAGCAGAGGAGTTATTCATACTTTCATCAATATTAGTACTTTAAATAACTACCTAATCATGGAAACAAAATTTACTTATTATGTAGATTATACCACTAAGGATTTTGATCAGGACGAAATGGATAAAAAAATATTTATGGTTACTGAAAGAGTACATTTGCTAAATGAAACATTAAAAGACAAAATGCAGTTCACGAGTGAGACAAAAATTGAGAATGTAAATTTATTAAAAACTGTTTTATTAAGTTTGAAATTGCCTATTAAACCTATGTAAAACACTATTCATAACATTTTTAAAAATAAACAGATTGATATAAAAATTTTTATAATTTTGACTCGAAGGAGAGAAGAGTATGATTAGATGTGTAATAGTAGACGACGAAAGTAAAGCAAGAGAGATTTTAATAGAAATGTTGAAGCTCTATTGTAGCACCGTGGAGGTGGTTGGTCAGGCCCATAATGTGAGTAGTGCCTATGAAACAATTCGCCAATTAAACCCTGACCTTGTACTTTTAGATATTAAAATGCCGGATGGTAGTGGTTTTGATCTTCTTAATAAGTTTGAAAAGATAGATTTTAAAGTCATATTTATTACTGCTCATGAAGAGTATGCAATTAAAGCTTTCCGTTTTAGTGCCCTCGATTATATTTTAAAACCAATTGATCCAAGTGATTTAATTAGTGCTGTTGAAAAAGTATCGGGTATCAGTGGTATCAACGATATTAATGAGCAATTTAAAACACTAAAGGATAATTTTTATAACGGGAATAGTTCGCAAGAAAAAAGAATAGTTCTAAAAACGACAGAAAATATCTATATCATCTCAATCAAAGATGTCATACGTTGTCAATCGGAAAAAAACTACACTTATTTCTATTTTAGTAATCGCGAAAGAATAATAGTCTCTAAAACCTTGAAAGATTTTGATGAAATTCTTACAGAATATGGCTTTATGCGTATCCATAGATCGCATTTAATCAACCTAAGCTACATCGATAGGTTTGATAAAAGTGAAGGTGGGTTCCTGATTATGACTGATGGCTCTAAAGTAGATGTTTCTCATAGGAAGAAAGAAGTTTTATTAAGTTATATTTATGGCTTAGGAAATATTTAATCCAATACAATAAAAGTAGTATAGTTTCAGCCTTTTATCTACCAAAAAAATCTAAGTTTTTAATTATCATTAAAATGCAAATGATGAAGGTAATTTCCCTAAATTTGCAAACTATTATTTTGAACGTACATGAGAAATCTTTATATCATAGCAGGGCCAAATGGTGCTGGTAAAACAGTTGCATCTTATACAATATTACCTGAAATATTTAATGTGAAGGAGTTTGTAAATGCTGATGAAATTGCACGTGGTATTTCCCCTTTTAATTCTGATAAAGTAGGAATTAAAGCGGGTAGATTGTTGGTTCATAGGGTTAGAGAACTACTAAAAGAAAATGAAACATTTGCTGTAGAAACCACTTTGGCTACACGTAGCTATGTTAAGTTGATTGAAAAAGCAAAGAAGCAAGGATATGAAATCATTCTTTTGTTTATGAGTCTTAATACTAAGGAGTTAGCTATTAAGAGAGTAAAGACAAGGGTAGAAGAAGGAGGGCATAATATCGCTCTTGAAGTTATTCAGCGGCGCTTTAGAAGTGGGTTAAAAAATTTGGTAGATATCTATATCCCAATAGTTGATAGATGGATATTGGTAGATAATTCTGGGGAAGAATTTCATATAATTGCACAAGGAGATCAATCGGAATTGGTTGTGAAAAATGAGCAAAGTTGGAGTAAAATAAAAGCTAAAGAATATGGTGAGTAAAGGAAGTCTTGACGATTTAGAAAAAATGCTCGTGAGAGGGTTAAAGGAAGTCAAAAAGAAGCTCTTGAAGTTTAAAAAAGACAAAAATAGTCCTTTAATTGTTTCCAAAGATGGCAAGGTAGTGGAAATTGATGCCGAAAAAATGGAAGAGAAAGAGGAAAAATAACTCTTTTTGAGCATCGAATAAATTATTATATCCTAGCGTACTATCGAAAATTAATAATTATGAAAGTCCTTTTTATAGATACTGCGCATGAAATATTGCAACAAAGGCTGGAGAAGCTGAATTACCAATGTGATTATTTCCCCGATTATACTTATTCCGATTATTTAAAGTGCATTTCCGAATATGATGGTGTTATCATCAGAAGTAAAATTAAACTTGATAAACAAATACTGCAACACGCCACAAAGCTTAAATTTATAGGTAGAGTAGGGGCAGGTATGGAAAACATTGATTTAGATTATGCCAAATCAAAGGATATAGCCTGCATCAATTCTCCCGAAGGAAATAGAGATGCTGTGGCAGAACATGCCTTGGGAATGATTCTTGCCCTTAGAAACCATCTGATACGGGTGAATACCGAAGTTAGAGAAGGAATCTGGCTACGTGCCGAAAATCGTGGCTTCGAGATGAAAGGGAAAACATTGGCAATTATTGGTTATGGAAATATGGGCAAAGCTTTTGCTCAGCGATTATCCGGTTTTCAAATGAATGTAATTGCTTACGATAAATACTTACACAACTATTCCGACCAATATGCTCAAGAAGCTACATTAGCAGAAGTTTATAAAACTGCTGATATGATAAGTTTCCATGTTCCATTAAGCAATGAAACCCGCTATATGTTTTCAGAGGAGTGGATACAAAAAATGGAAAAACCTTTCTATTTAATCAATACTGCTCGTGGACCTGTGGTAAACACAAAGGATTTATTGAAAGCCATTGATGGTAAAAAAGTTTTAGGAGCTGCTTTAGATGTATTAGAGTTTGAAGGAACCTCATTCGAAAGGCTCAATCAAACTCAATTACCCCAAGTATATACTCAGCTTTTGCAATCGGATAAAGTATTATTAAGTCCGCATATTGCAGGGTGGACAGTGGAGTCTAATATCAAGCTCTCCTCAGTAATTGCTGATAAAATTGAAGCATTAGGACTATAGTTTTAATCCTTATTGCCTTTCACTATAAATGTTGTATCTTTGAGAAAAAGTTATACTATGCGTTTAATGTATATGAAAGGTTTATTATTTCTCATTTTATTTGTAGCTACAGTTCCCTTTAGTTTTTGTCAAAAGGCTGAAATAATTTATAAAAATGACAGCTATCAAATGCAAAGAAAAGGAAGGTCTTTTGTACTGATAAACAAAAGATTGGATATATCTAATAAAGTATTGGTAGCTAAATTAAAAGGTGTTTCATTGAATACAGGCAAAAGTAACCTTCAAAAGGTTTATAACTCATTCTATTATAATGCTAATCAATTAGGAGCCAATTCTTTTGTTATTGATACAATAATAGGTGCCCATACCGATACTATAAGTATTCAAATATCAGTATATAATCTATCTAAAGATGAGAATAAGTTAAATATGAGTTTATTTACAAATAACTCAATATTTTTAGTTGGAGGATTGAAAAAGAGCATGGAAGGTAAATCGTTTAAACTAAATAACGAAAAGGCAATATTGCCTGCCATGGTGTATCAAGAATACCCTTTAGATATTGATGAAAAGTTAAAAATTTCTATTGGAGGAATACTTGGAGCCTCTGTAACATTCACTGGTTATGAAGGGCGGACACCCACGTTTATTTCTCTACATGGTCTTACAGTTGCACCGGGGTATTCCTCTGGAGTTGGTATTAGTTTTAATACCGGTAGAATTTATCCGGTGGATATGAGTTTTGGTTATATGCTTATTGCTGCTTTAAGAAAAAGCGAATAATCGTAAATATTCTCATTGATGTAATGATTTAATGAGTCAACGAAGAAAATCTGTATATACCAGATACAGAGTCTTTTAAAAAAGAAGCATTATTTTAGTCTTTCTCACATTTGTACTCTAGGTTGTCTTCGTCTTTAAACCAAAACTCACTATTCGTTAATCGTAAAATTTCCCATTCTGTTTCGTTGTCTTCTACTTCAATTTTTAAACTTTCTTTACTGTCTATCCATTCCCATTTACCATCTACAGTTACTGCAAACGATTCACCTGTATAGGTATAGGGTACTGTCATACTGAAATCACCATCTTTTTTAAATTCAAATGTTAATTCTTTTATCAGAGCCTCTGTTGAAGTTGTTTCTACAATTTTCCATTCACCCGTTAACCTTGCTGTTTTTGACCTAAGACTAATAAGAGGTCCATCCTCATACTTTTTACAACTGCTAAATGTTAGCATAATAACTGCGATTGAAAATATCGCAATAATAAGATGTTTACTTGATTTCATAATTCTTTGTTTTGGTATAAATAATTTAATTTAGATGTGTTGATATGCTTTTATAAGGATACAAATATAATAATATTTAGAATATTAAATTGTTTTCTTCTTTTCATCCAATACAGCCAAACTGGCACTAATGATGATAAGCCCCAAAGAGATAATAATAAACGAAGTTCCGATACCATATGTATCAGCAGAAAATCCAAAAACAAGAGCTAATAAAGCAGTTATAATAGTTCGTAATAAAGATTGTACCGAAATAACAGAAGTCAGGATTTCACCCGGTACTTCATCGGCAATATATCCTGTAAGTATAGGTTTTCTCACGTTTTCAATCACATATATTGCAATAAAAAACAGAATAGATAGAATCCAAAAATCATATATATAGAAAACTCCACATAATACTCCGGAAATAAGACCCAATAATAAGGTAATGAAAGGAATACTTTTAGGCATTCTTGCCGCAGCTTTCGACGATAGCTGCGAAGCACGAGAAGTAATCAGATAAATAAAAAAGTATATGATTCCAATGATTAGCCCGTTTTTCTTTTCAGGATCAATATTCATCATTAAGGGAATGATCAAAGCAATATTTACCATCAAAGGTTGAATATAATCCTTTATTGCTTTAAGATATGCTGTATGCACTGCCGATATATTGATGATTTTCAATACATGTGCTTGTTTGATGGTTATAAATAATGAGTGAAAAGCCATCATTAAACCTGCCTTACTTTTCTTGTTCTTTTGCTGAATTGGATGATTTAATTCATTTGGGTAGGAGATAATCAAAAGAAGATTAAGTAAATATGGTATAATAGAATAAAGAAAAATACTATGATATTGCCCGCTAAAGAAAACCAAAACACCGGCAATTAAGGATGAAATAGCACTCCCTTTTTGCGACCAAGATCGGGTATATCCATAATATGCAATTTTCTGTTCGCTCCAATTATTGATTTTCAAATAGTCCATAATCATGCCTTTATGAGTCCCAGAACGAAAAGCATCCGCTACACCATAAAGAATAAAAGCCAGCATAAATAACCAAAATTGCGAGGATAGATAAAAAATAATAAAAGAAGTAATATAAAAGAAAAAAG
>QMPB01000270.1 GCA_003648395.1 Bacteroidota bacterium | reverse complement strand
TTTGAAAGTATAAGTGAAGAGTACTTAACCGATTATGATTATATACAACAATTAAATAAACGAAAAAACACCTTTTTTGAGTTAACACACCCTGTTATTGAAGAAATAATTGAACTTTCATCAAAAATATTAACAACAAAAGAAACTTCAAATGAGATTAAAAAACATCTAAGTATTATTTCTGAAAGTCTCTCCAAAGAAATAAATAAAGCTACACTTTACAATAAGGATAACATTAGTAAATCAATAGTAAAGCTTCGTGAAAATATTTCATTTTTAAAGAAAATTATTTTTGCTAATCACTCTTGTAGCCCTCTGAAAGTTTATAGAAATATAAGTGAAGACATTAAAAACACTACGACAAATAATAATATTAAATTTATTTTTAAATCATTTTTAGAAGAAAATGATCTTGCACTAATGGATGCCGCTTCTTTAGCTGATATACTTGATAATTGTGTTAGCAACTCAATAAAAGCAATGGCAGAGGTTGCAAAAAAAGAACTCGTAATAAAGTTAATAAAAGACGACCTTAGGTATTTTATTTCAATTAGAGATAATGGCTGTGGAATTGATATTAACAAGCAAGAATTAATCTTTGAGAATGGCTATTCTACCAATTCAAGCACTGGATTTGGTTTATTCTATGCCAAAGAAACTCTCTCAAAGTATGGAGGAAGAATTTATGTAAAATCAAGTAAGCCTTGGGTTAAAACAACCTTTATGATTGAGTTGCAGAAGAATACTAATAAGAATAAGTAATATTAAAACAATATGAAAAAACTAATTCTAATAATTGACGACGACTTAGACTATACAGCTGATTTAAAACTACTATTAAAAAGGCATTATAAAACTATCTCAACAGATACTATTCGCGAAGGAATGCATTTACTGCAAACTAAGTCCCCCGATTTAATACTTCTTGATTTAATGCTTAAAAATGGTGAAAGTGGGCTTTCTGCCATAGACTTGATAAAAATGGAAGATGAAAATATTCCTATTATTATGGTAACAGATTATAGCTCTGTAGATACTGCCATAAAAGCTATAAAGAAAGGAGCTTATAACTATGTTGCAAAAACAACTAAGATATCGGAGCTACGCATTCAAATAACTAAAGCCCTTGAGCATAGAAGTATAAAATTAGGAGCTAATGCGCTCAAGGAATATGTTGACAAAGAATTTGAAGAGATAATTGGTGAAACTCCTGTAATGAAAAGGCTTAAAGAACAGATTAAACTATTTGCAAATAATAGTAGTACTCTTCTTATCTATGGTCAAAGTGGAACAGGAAAAGAACTTGTTACTCGCCAAATTCACAAGTTAAGTGATAGGTCAGATAAACCGTTTATTGCTGTAAACTGTGCTGCAATTCCAAAAGATTTACTTGAAAGCGAACTTTTTGGTCACGAGAAAGGTGCTTTTACTGGTGCTTTTTCCAGAAAATTAGGTAAATTTGAATTAGCTGCTGATGGCACTTTATTTCTTGATGAAATTGGGGAATTAGATCAAAAAGCACAGGTAACTTTACTTAGAGTTCTTCAAGAAAAAGAATTTAATAGAGTTGGGGGAACAAGCTTGATAAAAACTGATGCTAGAATTATTGCTGCAACTAATCGTAAGCTGGAAGATTTAGTTAAATCTGGAGAATTTAGAGAAGATTTATACTATAGGCTTGAAATTCTAAGAATAGAAGTTCCTCCTTTGAAAGAACGAAAAGAGGATATTCCTTTATTAGTAAAACACTTTGTAAAAATAGCTTCACAAGAAGCAAAATTGCCAATAAAAGATTTTGCTGAGGAATCGCTTAAACTACTAATGGAGTACGATTGGCCAGGAAATATTAGAGAATTATATAACTTTATAATGCGTGCAGTAGTGCTTTCTCAAGCAAGCGATGAAATATTACTTAATGTACCTGATAGACAAAAAATAGGTGATGTTAACTTTATATATTCTAGTATAAAACCATTGGAAACATGGCAAGAAATGATTGACGAACGCAAAAAAGCAGCTGACAAAGCATCACGTCAAGTAGAAAAATTCTTTATTGAATCTATTTTAAAAAAATACGACAATAATATTACTCTTGCATCAAATCAGTTAGGAATTGATAGAACAACTTTGCATAAAACAATTAAGAGAGTGAAAGATGATAGGAATAAATAAAAGACTAAGTACCTAAGCCTCAAAAAAACTAAAATGAACTCCACCATACCTTCTAGTACTGGTATAGGATTGAATTTTACTTAAATTAGTATTTTTTGAATGTTCTACTATTAGTATTCCTTCTTCAGTAAGTATTTTTTTCTCAAGAATTAACTCCACAAACTCAATATAATTAGGCATATCATAAGGAGGATCTGCGAAGATAATATCGTATTTTTTATATGCTCCTTTTACAAAAGAAAAACAATCTGCCTGAACAACTTCCAATGAATGCATCTCTAGTTCATCTTTAATCTTCTTAATAAAGCGTATACATCTCGAATTTTGGTCAACAGCTGTAACACTTTCACTCTCCCTTGAGAAAAACTCATAAGCCATATTTCCAGTTCCTGAGAATAAATCAAGAACATTGGCATCTTCTATATAAATTTTATTTTGAAGAATATTAAATAAGGCTTCTTTGGCCATATCCGTAGTTGGCCTTACAGGTAAGTTCGCTGGTGGATTAATTCTCCTTGACTTTAATATTCCACTAACTATTCGCAATTAAAGTATATTTTTTGAGTCCTTCAAAAGCCGCTTCTTTATTATTAACCGAAACTTTTTGGAGCTGTTTAATAGTAGGAAAATATTTATCTAAACTTTTACCAATCTTAGAATCCATAGATATTTTACCACTTAGTAAAAGCTGAATGCTCTCAATATCTACGTTATTTTGTTTAATGAAACTTAATATAAAAAACATAAATTCATCAGCCGTAGTAAAGTCAAAGTAATTATGAGCAATTATTTTCTTTGATTTGGTATTAATTATTTCAAAAGATTGTTGTGCAATATTAAGCATTACTGTGCCTTTCTTCTCCGAAGAATTAATTGCTTCATTAATAAAAAATGATGAATAACTAAATAAATCAAATTTTGGAAAAACAATATGTAGTAATTCATTAAGGGCATTATTTATCGCTGTTGATAATATCGCATCTTCATTCTTTAATTTGGAAGAAAATGTAACAAAATTATCAATGCCAAAAAGAGTTTTCAACACAATCGTTTCTTTACTCTTGTCATAATATTTTATTGGAATAATAGTATTCTCTCTAGTATTAAGAATAACTATTACTCTTTTGTATTCATTCTTGAAAATTGAATTATTAGAAAAGACTTCTTTATACTGCTGAGTTGCATACTCCCAATCTTTATTTTGCCATTCATAACACTCAGCATTGAATATTATCTCAGATTCCATTATTACAAAAGAAAGTCCATCAATCCGAAGATTAATGGACAATATTTTACTTTTTACATTCTGAGAATCGTAGCTTGAATTAATGATTTTATGAATAGGGTTCAAAATATTTAGTTTTACAAATTACCAGTTACCATCGGTAGATGGCTCAGTTAATGATCCTAATTTCAATCCAGGAAACTTCTCCTCTTCATTCATAATAAGAAGGTCATTTTGTAATAAATCTTGTTCCTTAATTCCAGCAAGGTAATCCTTTTTATAACACCTAACTTCAAATACAGGAACATCAAAATTCGCTCTTTTCACAGTACCTCTTTCTATTTCAAAGTTAACTTTACCATGGGTAAAAGGAACTAATACTAACTTATTAATATCAAAATTCTCAACATCATTTAATAAAGTATCTTTAATTGCAATAAGAGTAGTGTCTCTTGTAACAAGACCCATCTCTATAGCTTGATCTTCGGTTAAAGTATCTGGCACAACTCCACTTTTAAACACCAATGGCATATCATCATTCAAATAAAAATCAACCAAAGTGTCAAAGCTTCCTGCATATTTACCATTTAGCTTCTTGTATTGAATCTCAAGCTCTTTAATTTGATTAAGCTTTTTAATAATTATTTTTTCTCGGTCTGTAGTTGCTTTTTTATAACGTACAGGCTCCATTATACTATCATAAACTTTATAGCCTAAAAAGACTACCACAACTAGCAACACAACTTGAATTAATATTTTCTTCATAAAGTATGATTTATTTGATTCTTATAAAATTATCATAAATTTCGACGCAAATTTACAAAACTAAATAATACAATAGATTAAAAAAATCAAATTGCTCGCGATTAATAAATAATTCCATACTTTTGCCCAATGGAAATAGTAGTAAGCGGAATAAGACCCACAGGAAATTTACACTTGGGCAATTACTTTGGTGCGGTTAAGAATTTCTTGAAAATGCAAGAAACTCACCAATGTTATTTTTTTATAGCAGATTATCACTCTTTAACAACTCACCCAACACCAGGAAATTTACATAGTAATGTAAGAGATGTTCTGATTGAATATCTTGCAGCAGGTTTAGATCCAGAAAAATCAACTCTATATGTGCAAAGTGATGTGCCAGAGACAACCGAGTTATACTTATTATTAAATATGAATGCATATGTTGGAGAACTACAAAGAGTAACATCATTTAAGGATAAAGTACGTTCACAGCCTAATAATGTTAATGCAGGTTTATTGACCTATCCAACACTTATGGCAGCAGATGTATTGCTTCATAAAGCGTCTAAAGTGCCTGTTGGTAAAGATCAAGAGCAAAATTTAGAGATGATGCGAACTTTTGCTCGTAGGTTCAATAATATGTATAAAAATGATTATTTTGTTATCCCTTCTGCTTTTAACTTTGGTGAGCAATTGGTAAAAGTTCCTGGTCTTGATGGAAATGGGAAAATGGGGAAATCAGAAGGTGCTGCTAATGCTGTTTATCTCAATGAAGACCCTAAAGTATTGCGTAAAAAGGTAATGCGCGCCAAAACAGATTCTGGTCCTACAGAGATGAATCAAGAAAAGCCAGAAACTATTCAAAATCTGTTTACTCTTATGAGTATAGTTTCTGCTGAAGAAACTGTTAAACATTTTGATGATTTATACAATAATTGTCAGATTAGATATGGTGACTTTAAGAAACAATTGGCCGAAGATATGATTATTTTTACTGAGCCTATTCGTGAAAGAATATTATCATTAAGTACTAACGACGATTATTTGCGTAAAGTTGCAAAAATGGGTTCTGAAAAAGCTCGTGAAAGTGCAATTAAAACCATAAAAGAAGTTAGAAGTATTATTGGTTTCAAAAGTTTCTAATTACAATAACTATTATTACAGTTATGAAACACTCATAGTAATATTGAATAATATTTTTACTTATAAAATTATATATTGTCTGGAGAATTTCACTTCACCTAAATTAATAACAAGAATATGAATATAATTATTGCTGGTGATGGAGAAATGGGATCTCATTTAGCAACACTGCTATCTGGAGAAAGCCATGATATAACTATCATAAATCCTAATAAATCTTTTCTTGAAGAGATGTATAGCCATGCCGATATTCTCACAATGGAAGGTAACGCTACTCATATTTCTGATTTACAGAATGCAGGAATTCACAAAGCCGATTTGTTTATTTCTGTAATGCATATTGAGGATTTGAATATTGTAGCATGTATTCTTGCGAAAAATCTTGGTGCTAAAAGGTGTATTGCTAGGGTTTCTAATATTGAAAATCTACAACCAGAGAATAAAAAACTTTTTCGAAGTCTTGGAATTGATAACCTTGTAAGCCCCGAACATATTGCTTCTATTGAAGTAATAAAATTAATAAAACAAACTGCTGCTGATGAAATTTTTGATTTCTCGGAAGGCAAACTTTCACTTTTTAGTATTAAACTTGATGCAAGAGCACTAGTAATAAATAAATCGCTTAAAGAAATAGCTAAAGAACAAGGAGATATGGGATTTAGAGCAGTAGCTATTCATCGTAAAGGACAAACTATTATTCCAAATGGTGAAACTCGGTTCTTATTGGGCGATTTGGCTTACATAATAACTAAACCTGAAGGAATAGAACAAATAATGATAATGGGAGGACGCTCTAAAATTGAGATGAAAAATATTATGATTGTTGGTGGCGGAAGAATTGGAAGTAATATTGCTAAAAGTCTTGAAAAAGACATAAATGTTAAGCTTGTTGAGATTGATAAAGAACGCTGTTATGACCTGAGTGATCAACTCGAAAATACCCTAATTATTAATGGAGACTCCAGAGATATGTCCTTACTTGAAGATGAAAATATTTCTTCTATGGATGCCTTTATTTCTGTTACTCGTGACTCTGAAACTAATATTCTTACTTGTTTGCTAGTAAAAAAATATGGTGTAAAAAAGACAATAGCACTAATAGATAATATAGATTTTATAGATGTTGCACAAAATATTGGTGTTGATACAATTATTAACAAAAAACATATTGCCGCTAGTTATATTGAGAATTA
>QMPB01000269.1 GCA_003648395.1 Bacteroidota bacterium | reverse complement strand
TGGGGCTGTAAAGTTTAGATGAAAAATATCGGTGTCGTTTAAAACTCCACGTCGCTATCTCAAAAATATAATAATCAAAAAACTATTTAATAAAGATTTTCTTAGTTTTAATAGCTTCATTATTGAAAGTGCTTCTGATAAAGTAGATTCCAGTATTAAAGTTTGAACTTATTGAACAATCCGAAGAGTTAATATCATCAGAATAAATAGTTTTACCTTCTACATTAAATATTACTAAGTTTTTTATTAATGCATCAGATGTTATTTTAATAGCATTTTCATTTTGAAAAATATTGAAATTAAAAGCTTGTTTATTTATTTCGTTAAATCCTACATTTTCATATTCAATAATAAAATATAACGGATTAGACTTGTCAATATCATTCCATTCACCAGCAATATTTCCCATGCCGGCAGTAGGCCATGCATCAAGACCTATGGCAGCTGCATCTTGTCCACTACCATAATCGTCAGGTTCATTATTTCCACTTGTGGTATTTGTTCCTCCCCAATTATAATAAGCACCATTAACAGCGCTTCCGTTATTTGCTCCCCAGCTACCTTGACCAGTATAGAAATTAGTTCCTTGACTGTCATTGTTTCCATCCCAAATCCATGTCCCTTCAGTGTTTTTATCGGAAGCACCAATCCAGATGTATGCAATTCCACCACCATCATTTACAACGGTATAAGTTGTAGAGATTCCTGAACTTTGGAAAGCAGTCCAAATTCCATCTTGTTCTGCTTGAGAGCCAATTTCAACTAAATGACCACCATCTTGAACAGCATAAGCAGCCGCATCTTCCCATGTTTTCATGCTGGTTACAATTTTGTATTGTTTACTTCCAATAGTGAAGCTGTAGTCTGTAGCATAAAGATTTATGCTAAATAATGCTAGAATAAGAATAATTAATTTCTTCATAATTAATAAAAATTAAATAGATTGTGTAAAATAATAATGCGAATATAATATTTTTTTTTAATGCTCACTACTTCCAACTCATACCATTTTATTCCCTATTTTTACAAATTCAAAAATAATAGAATATGACAAAGAAAGTATATGTGGGAATGAGTGCAGATTTGATTCATCCTGGACATCTAAATATCATAAAAGAAGCCTCTAAACTTGGTAATCTGATGGTGGGGCTGCTTACAGATAAAGCGATTGCATCATATAAGCGACTTCCTGCTTTGAAGTTTGAGCAGCGTAAACTTATAATTGAAAGTATTAAAGGAGTGGTTGAAGTTGTGGCTCAAGAAGAGCTTGATTATAGCAGTAATTTACGTAAGTATAAACCAGATTTTGTTGTTCATGGCGACGATTGGCAAAAAGGAGTGCAGCAGCAAACAAGACAAAAGGTAATTGATACTTTGGCAGAATGGGGAGGTAAGCTTCATGAAGTGCCATATACAAAAGGAATTTCTTCAACACAACTTAACCAAAGGCTTAAAGAAATAGGGACAACTCCAGAGGTTAGAATGGAGAAGCTTAGACGGCTGATTGAATCAAAACCAATAGTTAAGGTTATTGAAGCTCATAATGGGCTTACTGGGCTTATTGTGGAGAATATTTCTGTTGAGAAAGATGGTCGTAAAAAGCAGTTTGATGCAATGTGGCTGAGTAGTCTTACGGACTCTACAGCTAAGGGGAAACCTGATATTGAGGCTGTTGACGTAACATCTAGACTTCATGGACTGAATGATATTCTTGAAGTTACCACCAAACCAATTATTTATGATGGTGATACTGGTGGAATAGCTGAGCATTTTGTTTTCACTGTTAGAACCCTAGAAAGACTTGGCGTTTCTGCTGTAATAATTGAAGATAAAGTTGGATTAAAGAAAAACTCTTTGTTTGGAACTGAGGTAGATCAAACTCAAGATACCATTGATAATTTCTGTAATAAGATTAAGGCAGGAAAAAGAGCACAAGTAACTAAGAGTTTTATGGTTATTGCAAGAATTGAGAGTTTAATTCTTAAACAGGGAATGGAAGATGCACTAAAAAGAGCTGAGGCTTATATTGCAGCTGGTGCTGATGCTATTATGATTCATAGTCGTGAAAAAGATGGTAGTGAGATACTTGAGTTCTGCGAGAAATATAATAAATTGCCCAAAAGAGTACCTTTAGTTGCTGTTCCTTCTAGTTATAATCATTTATACGAAAAAGAATTGGCCGATGCAGGAGTTAATGTTGTTATTTATGCAAATCATTTATTAAGAAGTGCTTATCCCGCTATGATTGATGTGGCTAAGTCTATTCTTACGAATGAGCGTTCATATGAGGCTAACGATAAGTGCATGTCTATTAAAGAAATTCTTAACCTTATTCCAGGAACAAAATAATGATTAGTCCAGAAAGATTTTATAAGTTATTGAATGATAATGGTATTAACTTCTTTACAGGAGTCCCAGATTCTTTATTGAAAGATATTTGTGCTTACATTACTGATAATACACCCAGAGAAAGAAATATTATTGCTGCCAATGAAGGAAATGCTATTGGTTTAGCTGCTGGTTACCACATGGCTACAGCAAATATTCCAATGGTGTACTTGCAAAATTCAGGTATTGGAAATACTGTTAACCCTTTGCTATCATTGACCGATAAGAAAGTATATAACATTCCTATACTCTTGATGATTGGTTGGCGTGGTGAGCCTAATAAGAAAGATGAACCTCAGCATATTACCCAAGGTGAAGTTACTTTGGATTTGCTTGATGCAATGAAAATTCCATATTTGGTTTTAGAAGGTGATGCCAAAGAAATAGAACATCAGCTTAAAACTGCTGTAAATACCATCGAAACTTCTGGAAGTTCTTTTGCTTTAGTTGTAAAGAAGGGTGTTTTTGAAAAATACTCTATTAAAGCTAAACTTGAAAACTCTTACGAGCTAAGTCGTGAAGATGCTATTAAAACTATTGTAGATCTGCTTGATGGGAGTGAGGTGATAGTTTCTACTACTGGTAAAACTTCTAGAGAGCTTTTTGAATATAGAGAAGAACTAAAACAATCTCACGTTAAAGACTTCTTGACAGTTGGTTCAATGGGGCATTCAAATCAGATAGCTCTTGGAATTGCCATTAGTAAACCCAATAAAAAAGTTATCTGTATAGATGGTGATGGCGCTATGCTAATGCATATGGGGTCGATGGCAATCGTAGGTAATTTGGCTCCTAAAAACTATCTTCATATCATTATTAATAATGGTGCTCATGAGTCGGTTGGAGGACAGCCAACGGTAAGTTTTGGAATTGATATTCCTACCATTGCTAAAGCAAATGGTTATAAATTTGCACGATTAGTTTCTAATCAAGATGAATTAGTAAATATTATAAATAATCTTAAATCAGAAGATTATCCAGCATTAATTGAAGTAAGAGTTAAAGTTGGTGCTAGAGACGATTTAGGACGACCAACTATTAAGCCTGCCGATAATAAACTAGATTTTATGAAAAATCTTGAAGCATAATTATCAAAATGAAAACACAAATTCTCTTTCAAGAAAATCAATTTGAAGCTTTAAAGAGGCTTTTAAAAGAGCAGGAGTTTAAAAGAATATTTCTTGTAAGAGGAGATAAATCTTACGAGAATTCTGGTGCAGAAACATTCATAAAAAAGCTTTCTGAGAAAATTGAAATTGTTTCATTTTCTAATTTTGATGTTAACCCTAATGTTAGTGACTTAAGGCGAGGTGTAAATAAATTTAATTATGGTCAAGAAGTATTGAACATAGATATCTTTGATGAGAAAACGTTTAAGACAAAGCTTTTGAAGTTTTTGAAATCAAGGAGTTTACATTTTGTAAATGACTATTTCAAAAATGAAAGTAACGCAGTATTAGACGTTTTCGCACAAAGATCATTTTTTGATTTAATTCTTGCCATTGGCGGAGGAAGTGTATTAGACATGGCAAAATTGATTAGTGTTTTTGCTAATCAAAGCGGTGATTTTGAAGATATTATACAAAATAATAGAATTGAGGGGATAATAAAAACTCCTTTACTTGCCATTCCAACCACAGCAGGAACAGGTGCTGAAGCTACCCATTTTGCTGTAATTTACATTGGAAAGAATAAGTATTCGGTTGCAGCAAAGAGCATTCTACCTGATTATGTGTATTTGAGTTCTGAGTTTTCGGCTTCTGCCAAGTCATATTTAACAGCTTGTACTGGACTTGATGCCTTTAGTCAAGCTATTGAGTCGGTTTGGAGTGTGAGTTCAACTAAGGAATCAGAATTATACGCTTTAAAAGCAATAGAAATAATATGGAAGAATATCGCCAAAGCCGTAAATAATAACGATAGAATAGCAAAATCAGCTATGCAAGAAGCTGCATTCTTAGCTGGTAAAGCCATTAATATCACTAAAACTACCGCCCCTCACGCAATTTCTTACACTTTTACAAGTTATTACGGTATTCCTCACGGACATGCTGTAAGTCTTAGTTTGCCTTACTTTATTAAGTACAATTATAATTTAGTTGAGGAAGATTGCACAGATAATAGAGGTTTTATGTCAGTAAAGAATAGAATAGATAAAATTTTAAATATTCTAGATCTAAATATTATGGAAGTAGAAGAAGCTTTGATAAAGTTTTTTGAACTTTTGGGTATTGAAATTAATATTGATAAATTAATTCAGAAGTTTGATAAAGAACTGATAATTAATAATGTAAATACTGAAAGACTTAATAACAATCCAAGAATGGTAACAAAGGAAACCATAAATTCATTTATTGAAAAATCAATAAAATATTAGATAATATGCAATACATTTTACTTTATATCGATCCAGCTTCTACAAGTGCATTGCTTTATATAGTGATAGCATTGGTAGCTACTATTGGCTTTGCGTTAAGAGGTTTTTTTTATAAAATTAAGAACTTAATTCTTGGTAAAGGCTTTAAAAGTCAAGACGACTTTGAAAATACTGATATTATATTCTATTCCGAGGGAAAACAGTATTGGAATGTGTTTGTTTCTGTAATAAAAGCTCTTGAAAATAAGAAAGTTAATTGTGCGTATTTAACTTCTGACAAGGAAGATCCAGGTTTGAATTATCAATCAGACTATTATCAAAGCAAATACATTGGTAATCTTACCATGACATCGGTATATTTGAATAAACTTAAAGCAAAATTTGTTGGTACAACCACGCCACAACTTGATGTAATGATGATTCGTAGGTCGAAAAATGTACAACATTATGCTCATATAGTGCATGCTCCCATTGATATTTTCACCTATCGTAAATTTGCTTTCGATTATTTCGATTCTGTTTTTTGTTCTGGCTATCATCAGATTGAAGGTATTAAGAAATTAGAAGAAAAGCGAGGAACAGATAAAAAACTCTTATTGCAAACAGGCTTAACGTATTATGATGTTATGCTTGAAGAAATTAATGCCTTGCCAAAACAAGAAAAGAAAAATCCTATTGTACTTATTGCCCCAACTTGGAAAGAATATTCAATAATCAATCGTTTTGGAGTGGATTTTTTTACTAATCTATTTAAAAACAGCTCCTATGATGTAATTCTACGTCCACATCCACAAACTTATGTTAGTTTCCCAAAACTTATTGCTGAAATTGAGGATAAGTTTAAAGATGAACCACGATTTACTATTGATAGAAAACCAATGGGAACGGAGAGTTTGGCAAAGGCCGACTTAATGATTAGTGACTTATCTGGGGTGATTTGGGATTTTGTTTTTCTTTATTCTAAACCTGTTCTTTTGCTTAAAACTGAGTTTGAAACCATTGAAGGATTTGAAGGAAGTGAGCTTGACTACGAAATGTGGGAAATGCGGGAAAGAAGCCGACTAGGAAAGATATTTGATGAGAATGATATTGATAATATTAGCAATATAGTAATCGATTTACTTGAAAATCCACCTAGTATGGAACTTCACAAACTTAGAGAAGAATCGGTTTATAATTTTGGCAAAGCAGGAGAAACTGCTGCTGAACAGATTTTGGAGATAATTTCTAATATTGATAAGCAAGAAAACGATAACTAATGAGTATTTTCGAAATAATATTATCACCTTTTATATTCATAATTAAGCAGTTATTCGATTTTAGTTATGGGCTTACCGATAATTATGGTGCTGCAATAATTCTTTTAAGCTTCTTTATATCAGCTTTGTTACTTCCTGTTTTTATTCTTATAGAGAAAGCAAAAAAGAAAGATGATATAATTAAACGCAAAATGCAACCTCTTGTCGACGAAATAAAGAGAGCGTATAAAGGGCAGGAGAGGTATTACTACCTAAAAACACTAAACAGACAACATAATTACAGCCCTTTTAAGGCTTTAGTGCCTATTCTTAGTTTATTACTGCAAATCCCGTTCTTCATAGCCGCATATCAATTTCTTGAGCATTTAGAAACGTTAGAGGGAGTTAGTTTCTGGTTTATTAGTGATTTAAGTATTGCTGATGGTCTTCTTGGTGGAATTAATTTTCTGCCAATTTCTATGACATTA
>QMPB01000268.1 GCA_003648395.1 Bacteroidota bacterium | reverse complement strand
CATAATCATAAGTCTCTAACCAGCTATTGCATTTAGGTAGTAGTTTTTCATATTCTGGAGCATAAGTATAACTAGTTGTATTTGCAATATTATCATTAATAAGGGTAGTAATTCTATCTCCATGTGTGTCAAATACAATTAAATCCATTACACCATCAAGATTCAAATCCATTTCCTCAAAATGTACAGCATTAAATCCTCCAACCCAAGGCATGCTCATTGTTTTTCCTAAACTATCCTTTACAATAATTGAATTATCTCTAGTAAAACCAAAGTCATATTGAATTTGGGCTTTGTTAGTAGAAATAAGAAAAATTAAGCTAATAATAATAAGTAATACTTTTTTCATTTATAAATATTTTATCGATTACACTTTATAATGACGTAGATTGCTTAACAATAGTTGTCTTGAGGCATTAGATTAATGTATTAATGTCTTTTGATAAAAACTTTTAAGCTATCTTCCAATCCATTAAGCTTTATTTCATACATGAGATGTAATTGCTCCCCAATTTTACCTTTTGGAAATCCTTTCTGACGAAACCAAACAAGATAGCTTTCTGGTAAATTTAAAAGAATTCTACCTTTATATTTACCAAAAGGCATTTTCATATTAATGGCTTTAATTAATTCACTATTGTCTGGCTTTATTTCTTGCATAATATTAACTATAGATATTTACATTAAAGCCAAGAGCCCTAACTTTCTCTCCTATGTTTTTTAATGTGGTAGAATCAATTTTCTCCAAATCACTGTGAGGTGTATCCCTTGCAATAGGATATATCATTACCGTTTTGGGCTTAATCTCTTGTAGCAATTCTATCCATTTATCTACTTCTTCATCGGTTGTGTTGTCAAAATAATCTCCTTTGTAATTCCCTTTAATAAATAGCGTTTGAATAGAAAGATTACCATTAAAAACCTTTAATCTATCTACTAATGTTCTAACAGTAATACTTGAAATAGGTTGATTAATTATTTGGTAAGTTTTGTCAATAGCACTGTCAAGTTTAAGAATATTCTGATCGACTTTTAGTAGTGCATTTACAATTTTAGTTTTATGGATTTGAGTAGCATTACTTAAAACAGAAATTTGTGCTTTTGGGAAGTATTCATCTCTTAGCTTAATAGTATCGTCAATTATTTCAGTAAATTCAGGATGAATAGTAGGTTCACCATTTCCTGCAAAGGTAATATTATCGGGTGGATAATTATCAGCTAGCATTTCTTTTAGCTTAGCTTCTAGAGTTTGTTTTATTTCTTCTCTAGTGTGGAGTTTTACTTTTTTGTCAGATTTAAGAGTCCAACCACATTCACAATAAAGACAATTATAAGTGCAATACTTATAATCCTCAGGAAGAAGATTGACACCTAAGCTTATCCCAAGTCTTCTCGACTTAACAGGTCCAAAAATAATCTCATTAAATAAGAATGTAGGCATGGAAAATAGCTATTGTTAAGTTGGTTGATTATACTTGCTTATTTGTTTATTTGGTGATTTGTTAATCTGTGTTGTTGAGTTTATAGGTTATCAGCTTAGGTGTTTTATTGTAACTCCAACTTAAAACTTCTAACTTTTAACTTTTAACTCATTTTCTAATTATTACTTAAAAGTCTAAGTACATCTTTTTTTCTAATATCTATATAGTTAGTAGAAATATCAATTATTTTATCCTTTTTTAGGTCAGAAAGAAATCTAACAGCACTTTCAGTACTCATAGCGGCTAGCTCTGCAATATCTTTTCTCGATACATTTGAAGTTTCAATTCTTTCATTAAAGATGTCTTCAGAAAGATAAATAAGTATTTCTGATAAACGACCCAGTGCTTGTTTATTAGCAATAGATGACATTCTTTTTAGGTGGTGCTGAGTAATATTACAGTACCAATTTAGAATTCTATTAGTAAAAGAAGAATTTCTATTCATAATACTTCTAAATGTTTGAATGTCTATTAAATATGCAGTACATTTTGTAAGAGCACTACCCGAAAAAGCATATACATTCTTACCGTAAACAGAAGATAAGCCAACAAAAGAGATAGGTTTTACAATCTTAAAATTAAACCCTTTATCAAAATTGCCTTCAACATAGTTTTTTGCTAAACCATTAGTTAATAAAATGATGTACGATGTAATAGCTCCTTGTTTGAAAATAGTTTCTCCTTTTTTAAACTGAATTTTTACTCTCAAAAGTTGTTTTATTTCTTCCTTAGTTAAATCCTGTTGTTTTAGCCATTTTATTATATCCTCTTCAGTATGATCAATGTTATCTGTTCGCTTAGATTTTGATTGTAATTCAGAAATTGTTTGCTGAAGATTGTGATAAGTGAGAAATGATGTTATTTTATTTGTAATACTTTTAAAAAGTTGATGTTCGCCTGTTAGAAAAACACCTTTTTCTTCTCTCATTTGTTTAGTATAAACTAGAGTAATTTTACCAATCTTATTGCCTTCTAAAATAATATCAGATTGCATTTTAAGTACTGAATTTTTGAATTTCTCAGATTGTACTGTTTTTTCATTCCATTCAATAGAAACCTCACAATGAGTAGGGTATCTCCATCCTTGCGGTATAATTTTAACAAGTTCCTGAAAAGTATCTACGATACTATTTTCATAATTACCTAATACTTCATCAACCTTGTATAGACAAACTAATTCCTTGTTTTGTGAGTTCATAATGAAAAATATAATAAATGATAAATTCTAAATTTATAATTCCTACAAAACTAAGAAAAAATGCTATAATTATTGAGAATTATTATTAGTATTTCAGTTTTCAAGTAAATTTATAATAGTTTGATTATGACGTGTTTATCTTGATTTATTATTTGCTAGTTAAATTTACAAAGTTTTTATGAAATAAAAATCATATTATTAATTGCCAAAGTATTTCTACATTTGCCAATTAATAATATGAATATTCAAATACTTAAATATGAGTAAATCAAAATCATTTTTACTTTGGACAATTACAGTTGTAATCACTATTAGTGCTATGTTTTACCAACGCATGACAGGACCAACATATCCAAAAAAGGTAAATATAGAATTAGCTGGACAACAGTACAAATTGAAGTTACTACGCTCTAATGAAATAGGATCGCCTTGTGATATTAAGATTCCAATTGAAGATACAGATGTTAAAGCTATTATTTTTTACAAAAGATATAAAGTAAATGAAGAATGGACAAAGGAGGAGATGCTTCTTAAAACAGAAGATGATAAAACATTTTTAAGTGCAACACTTCCAGAACAGCCATCAGCAGGAAAGGTTGAGTATAGAATTGAATTATACAAAGGAAATGAAAAGGTCAATATTACCAAAGATGAACCCGTAGTTGTTCGTTTTAAGGGTTTTGTGCCTCGCTATATTCTTATTCCTCATATAATATTTATGATTATCTCTCTTATTGTTGCTACAAGAGCAGGAGTGGAGGCTTTAGCAAATGGAGATAAAACAAGGAAATTTGCAACACTAACTCTTATTGCATTAGGAATTGGCGGATTAATACTAGGTCCTTTAGTTCAGCTTTATGCTTTTGGTGAATTATGGACTGGTTGGCCTTTTGGTGGCGATTGGACAGATAATAAAACAATCTTTGCTTGGATTTTCTGGTTAGTTGCTTTTGTTGTTTTGAAAAAGAATCCTCATAATAAGTTATGGCCTATTATTGCAACTATAGTTATTTTTGCAATGTATATGATTCCTCACTCTATGGGTGGTTCTGAACTAGATAATGAAACTGGTAAGATTGAGACAGGTCTGAAATAGAATTTTGAAGAATATTAAATTGTAGAATTTGTTTACTCTATACCGGTAAATAAATCCATAACTTAATGTTTCCAGCATTATTATTTTGAATAATTTTGCAACGATTTCATTAAGGGGTGCCTCAATATTTAGGGCTGAGATCAAACCCATATTACCTGAACCGGATAATGCCGGCGTAGGAACATGGATAAAGTCCACTTCGGTTTTTATCCTTTTAGGGCAAACTTTTATTTAAGAATGGCAAGGAACCTCTCCATGTTATTCAAAAGTTTAACTTATTTAATAAATTACAAATGTTTAAAACAATTATTCAAATTGTGCTATTTACACTCTTAGTACCAATATGGTCGTATGCACAATTCTCTGTCAGTGGAAAAATTATTGACAAATCAAACAATCAAACTCTACCTTCTGCTTTAATTAGCCTTGATGGAACTATGCTTAAAACTGTTAGCAATCTTGAAGGTGAATTTAAGTTTGAGAATGTAAAAACAGGAAAATATTCTATTAAGGTAACTTATTTAGGATACGAAGATTTCGACAAAGAAATTTCAGTAGAAAAGGATTTAAGAGTTGATATTACTCTATATCCCAGTGCAATTATGCAAGATGAAGTAGTTATTACAGCAACTAGGGCAAGTGAACGCACTGGAACTACTTATTCTGACCTTACAAAAGCTGATATTAAAAAAGCTGATTTAGGGAAAGATTTACCATATATTTTGAATATGACACCTTCTGTGGTGAGTTCATCTGATGCTGGTACTGGGGTGGGTTACACTTCCATTAGAATTAGGGGAACTGACATTAGTCGTATTAATGTAACTCTAAATGGTATTCCAATGAATGACCCTGAAAGTCAAGGTGTTTGGTGGGTGAATATGCCAGACGTTGCTTCTTCTCTAAATAGTGTGCAAATACAAAGAGGAGTTGGTACTTCAAGCAATGGGGCGGCAGCTTTTGGTGCTTCCATTAATATGCTTACTGCTGGACTTGAGCAAAATCCTGGTGCTGAAATTAATACTTCCTATGGCTCTTTTAATACTCAACGCTACAGATTTGCTGCTAACTCGGGATTGATTGATGGCAAATGGTCATTTGATACTCGATTGTCAAAAATTAGTTCCGATGGTTATGTTGATAGAGCAAGTTCTGATTTAAAGTCATTCTTTGTTTCTGCTGCTTATTATGGTAAGAATTCTATTCTTAGATTTAATGTATTCTCGGGAAAAGAAAAAACATATCAATCGTGGTATGGAATACCGAAAGATAGTATAGCTACAAATCCAACTTACAATCCATATACTTACGATAATCAAACTGATAACTATCAGCAAGATCATTATCAGATGTTATATACCAAAAAAGTGAATGCTTTTTGGAATTTTAATGGAGCTTTACATTATACTAAAGGTCGTGGATATTACGAAAGTAAAAAAGATAACAAAAAACTATCTAAATACGGATTACCTAATTATGTTATAGGTAATGATACCATTAGAAGAACCGATTTAGTTCAGCAAAAATGGCTTGATAATGATTTTATGGGTTTCACTTTTTCTATGAATTACAATAATAAAAAGAATTTGCAAGTGAGCATAGGGGGAGCAGCAAACCATTATATTAATGAGCATTTTGGTAAAATTATTTGGGCAGAATATGCACTTATGGGAAAAGATTATGAGTGGTATAGAAATAATGGAACCAAGAATACTTACACTCTTTATACAAAAGCTACTTATCAAATAAATGATAATCTTGGTGTTTTTGGAGATATTCAATATCGTAGAATTGATTATAGGATGAGTGGAATTCATGATGATTTTAAGAATCTTGATGGAAATTATTCTTATAATTTTATTAATCCTAAAGCAGGAATTAATTATTCTTTCAATGAGAATAATAAAACGTATTTCTCTGTGGCAGTGTCAAATAAAGAGCCTAGTAGAAATGATTTTAGAGATGCTGATGATGGAAAGTTGCCAAATGCGGAAAAATTGACAGATCTTGAACTTGGATATTCTTACAATCAACAGAATTTTATTTTCAGGTCTAATTTGTTTTTAATGAATTATAAGGATCAACTAGTTATGACTGGTAAAATAAATAATGTTGGTGAAGCAATTATGACAAATGTCGATAAATCGTATAGAGCAGGAGTAGAGCTTGTTTTTGGAGCTAGATTTTTAGATTGGTTAAGTTGGAATGCTAATGTTAGCTTAAGTCAGAATAAAATAATGGATTTTACAGAATATGCTGACAATTGGGATACTTGGTCGCAAGATTCTACATATTTAGGAACTACTGATATTGCGTTTTCTCCAAATATTATTGCTGCTAATCAGTTTGAAATTACACCAATTAAGAATGCTACAATATTACTTAATACAAAATTTGTTGGTAAACAGTATATTGATAATACCTCAAACAATTATAATAGCCTTGATGAATACACAGTTACTGATTTAATACTGAAATACAATATACAAACAAAATGGATAAAAGAGATTGGTTTGGTATTCAGTATTAATAATATTTTTAATGCTAAGTATGTAAGTAATGGCTGGGTTTATAGTTATAATTACAATGATAGTAATGGCGATTTAAGTAGAGGTGTTATTGATGGGTATTTTCCACAGGCAGGAATTAATTTTATGGCTGGATTGAATTTGAAGTTTTAGGAAGGTAGTTTAGTAAATTATTTCAAAGCAATACATTTTTCAT
>QMPB01000267.1 GCA_003648395.1 Bacteroidota bacterium | reverse complement strand
TCTTCATTAGAAATATCAAGATGTTTTAAAACAGCTTTTCTAATAAGCTTATCTTCTGAAGCTTCTTTTGGACTTATACTTAATGTTAATTCTTTTATCATAATTCTTTTGTCTTCCGTATTATTTACTTTGTGATGTAATTATCTCAGCCATCTTTACTGCTTCAAGTGCATTTACAATCCCTCCAGTCACACTTAATTTTTTAAATCTTGTTACTTTAACATTACCTTTGGAATCAGTATATTTCACTTTAACTTTTTTATGTGATATTGCAGAATTTAGGATAATATCACGTGTCTGCTTTGCACTTAAGTTAGGATAATATGACCTTAACATAGCTGCCAATCCTGCTACTATAGGCGCAGATTCGCTTGTTCCGCTAACAGCTCCATAATTATTATGTTTTGAGGTAGTATAAATATCTACACCTGGAGCAAATACATCTACTGATTTACGACCATAATTTGAAAAAGCAGCAGCTAGATGAAGCCCAATTTCTTTTCCAGAAGCACCAACATCTATCCAGTTATTTTGCTGAGAAGGAAGATGAGTAGGATAATGAGCTATTTTATCATTATTCTCACTACTATTTCCTGCAGCATGAATTATTAATACGTCATTCTCCACAGCATAATCTATAGCATCTTTTACAAATTCAGGATGTTTACTATAATATTTTCCAAAACTACAATTAATAACCTTTGCGCCATTTTTCACGGCATATCTAATCCCCAAGGCAACATCTTTATCACGTTCATCTCCACCAGGCGAAGTTCTAATAATCATTAGACGCACAGAATCTGCAACTCCATTTGTCCCAATACCATTATTTCTAATTGCAGCTACAACCCCACTTACACCTGTTCCGTGAGAATAATCTGCCGCCATAATATTACTATTACCATAGATAGTGTCATTAATGTCATCAGGATTATCTCTAATAATATCAGGTCGTGGGTTATAATCAATATTGTAATTCTTCTCTAACTTTTTAGAGAAATAATCAATATACTCTTCTAGATATTCGTTAGTAGCGCCAACACTATCTGCATATAAAATTACATGTCTAGCTTTGTATTCTTTTTTATTTTGTGGCTTGTATGCCTTTACAATATCAATATTTATGGAATCCTTTTCACTAGCTTCTTTAATAATATCTTCCGATTCGTGTATATATTCTAACCATTCAGAATAGTTACTAACTCTTTCGTTATAAATTTTTATTTTAGAAAGCACTTCCTTCTTAGCTTTAAGCCAAAGTTCATATTTCTCTTTATCTTTCTTTGCTATATCTTTAAGAGAAACACCCTCAAAGGCTTTAATATTCTCTCTATAAAAACGCACCGATTCTAACGTCTCTCCTTCAATATTGCGACCATCTACTCCACCAAGAAAATTCCAACCATAATAGTCGTCAACATAGCCATTACCATCGTCATCAATTTTATTATAAGGTATTTCTTTGGGGTTTTTCCATAATCTTGCTCTTAAATCCTCATGAGCTGTATCAATACCTGAGTCAATAATACCTACAATAACAATATTTGCAATTCGATTTTTAGACTGCAAAAATTGATAAGCTTCATCCAAACTAATACCTTCCACTCCATTTTTAGGACTGTAATGATGCCAAGGAATACTATCTTGTGATTTTAAACTAAATGATATCACAATTGCTACTAGTATTAAAGAAATGCGCATAATAATTTTTTTAATAAGTATTTCTAATCATAATTATAAATAATTAGGTAAAAAACCTATGTTTTCAGGCAAAATTACAATTCCTTCAGCCTTCATATTGTATTAATTTTGTTGTATTAAGAAATTTGATATGTTTCTCATCTTTGTTCCTTTAAGTGCTATATTCCCTCCTCTTTTAAACGGTTTGTATCGATTCTACCCTAAGTAGAAATCTTGTTAGTTAATAATCACATATCAAATCACTAATTAATGCTTAAATAGCTTTCCAAAAAATTGGAGAGCTATTTTTCAATAGAGGAAATTTCATTTGTAATACGAATAAAATCTTCCACCGATAATTGTTCTGGACGCTTCATATAAAAGTCATCTTTTAAGAAGTCATTGGCGCCAATCAATCTTTTAAGACTTACTCTTAACATTTTTCGTCTAGTATTGAATGTTGTTTTAACAATTTTCTTAAACAGAACTTCATCACAATCAATATTTAAGTTTTCTCTTCTCTTTAATCTAATTACTCCAGACTTAACCTTTGGAGGAGGATTAAACACTTCTGGTTCTACAGTGAAAAGATATTCTGTATCAAAATAAGCCTGAACCATCACACTAATAATTCCAAACTGTTTGCTTCCTGGAGAGGCACAAATTCTCTCTGCAACTTCCTTTTGAAACATTCCTGCGAATATATTAATATACTTTCTGTCATCTATAGTTTTAAATACAATCTGGCTAGAAATATTATATGGAAAATTTCCAATAACAGAAATGTCTTTTCCAAATAGTTCCGCAATATCTAGCTTCATAAAATCGCCTAGAATTTGGTCTTTCTCAACAATCTTATTTGCCACTAAATAATAAATTGATTCTAAATCAACTTCTGAGACATAGAGTTTTTTATAATTAAAACCTTTAATTATCTTTGTCAGAACACCCATTCCAGGACCAATTTCTAAAACAGTATCACCTTCACCTTCAATTGCTCTTGCAATATTATTTGCAACTTCCATATCTTTTAAAAAATGTTGCCCTAGACTTTTTTTCGCTTTTACTTCCATTAAATAAATTATTAATATGTTTGGCGTTTCTTGTTTGATATACTGTGTTTCTGAAAATGGCTAACTTTATACTTTAATTTTTAGCCTTATAATTTCTTTTACAATTCTACTAAATCCTTAGCTTCTTGTAATATTTTCTTTATCTTATTTGCTTTTATATATGCTTTTATTAAATCTTGTTCTGTTATTTCTCTACAAAGAACTATTCCGCTTTCTACAAGTTTTTGCTTTTCGCTTTTTGTAAGGTTTTGCAAACTTGTAATAGGATGAAGTCCAGCATTATCAATCATGTCTCGAAGGCTATTTCCATTGGGATAATCCCAAGAAACTAATTTAAGCCCGCTACATTTTCCATATTGCTCTGCGTCTTTAGTAAATCTTGTGTTGGTAACAACCCATGGTTCGTATGTTCTACTTCCAATTTTCCCTTCATTTTTCCATTTATTCTCAATATCATTAAAGCGAGAACGAATATATAATGGCACTTTTACATCACTTTTACGATTTCCCTCACGATGAAATTTACATTCTACAACTATCAGTTTTCCTTTGTTATGAGCAACAACATCAACTTCATGTGTAACACAGTTCCCTTCAACAATAACCCCTGTTTCTACTTCAAATCCTTGAGCCTTAATAATAGCTCCAACAAAATGTTCAAATGGATATCCAGTAGGGCCAAGTTCCATAATGGCTCTTTTTAATCTATACTTTCCTGCACTTTTATTTGATAGCTTTTTAAGTATACTATATGCCTTTTTATAAATTTTATGAGTAGACATTCCATTCTGAATAAATAATTCTGTTTCTTGAATTACTCTATCAATTATTACATTATTAGCTCCCACTCTTTTCAAAGACACACGAAGTTTAGCAGCATCAAATTCAACTAAATCTCCAGACTTCTTTTTAACTAGTAGTTCCTTTTTTATAGATTGCATATTAATTGTTTTGAGATTTAAATATTCTGGCTGTATGCTTAATACTTTCATCAATGGGAATAAACTTATAATCTAATTCTTCAATAATCTTTTTAGATGAATACGAATAATGAGAGTTTGCAGAGTTAGAAGTTTCCTTGGTAATTAAGGGCGTAGTAGAAGTCATAAAGCTAACCACTGACATTGCTCTCCAAGCTACTCCCGACAAAAGCTTATTAGCTAAAATAGAAGGTGGCTTCTTGCCTAATTCCAATGCAATATTTGAGAATAAATCTTTATACGTTACATCTTCTGAAGACAAAATATATCTTTCAGCAGAAATACTACTTTTCATTAACTTATACATAATATTTGCAACGTCTCGTACATCAACATAACCATTAGTCCCATCGGTATAAAACTTCAATCCATTATTCACTGTTTTAAAGAGCTGCGTACTTGATTTATTCCAATCACCAGGGCCAATAATAACAGAGGGATTAACCATTACAGCATCCAAACCCTCCGCAATTGCTCTCCAAACCTCCATTTCAGCAAGGAATTTACTTTTTGAATAAACTGAACTTTTAAAACTACTGTCCCTAAAATCTTTTTCTGTTGTAGAATTATCGGATAAGCCTCTTCCAAGTGATGCAATGGAGCTCGCATAAACTAATCTTGAACCATGATTTTTACAAGCATCTGCAATATTTGCAGTTCCTTGAATATTAATATCTAGTATTTTAGAATGGTCTTTTTTAATAAAACTTACAAAAGCTGCAGTATGATATACCTCTTTATGCTGTTTTGCCATTTCATCCATCAAATAGAAATCTAGGATATCTCCTTCTACCCAATTTATTCTATCAAATAATTCAATATAGTCATTTGAATAGATTTTAAGGCATTTTTTCACAATATCAATATTACTATTCTTCCTTTTCAATGCGAATACATCTTCCCCATTATTTAGTAAAGTAAATACCAAATGACTTCCTAATAATCCACTTGCGCCTGTAATAAATGCCATTTTACAAATATCTTAAAAAAACTCTATTGTAAAGCATAAAAAAGCCCTGACAATAAATGTCAAGGCTTTTCATATATTATTTTAATTGTTTCTATTAATAAACAATCATTTTCTTAGTAATTCTCTTATCACCAGCAATTACTGAATAATAATAAACTCCTGCATTAAGATTAGAAGCATCAATTTGAATGCTATGATTACCCGCAGTTTTTACACCTTCGTTAAGTTCCATTACTTTAGAACCTGTAACATTATATACTTCTAAAGAAACTTCTGATTTTTCATTTAAAGAATAGTTAATAGTAGAGTTTCCAGAGAAAGGATTTGGCATATTCTGAGATACAGAAAGTCCATTTGTACTAGTATTAGATATTGAGTTATATCCAGCATCAGCAGTCAATAAAAATCCCATCAAATGATTCTCAAAACCATAACCAGTCATATAAGCCCACTCAGGAACATATGAATCCATCCAAGAAGAATCAATAGCGTCTTCTGGATATAATCCACTAGTTGTTAATATTTGAGATGAATTCCAATCACCGTCAGTATATGTAGGATCTGTATCCTCTCCATTTTCTTCCATTGAATAGAATTGAATATAATTCTTTGTATTTAATGTATCATCACCATTAAAAGAATAACCTGGTAAGAAAGTTACATTATAACATATCATTTCATTTGGATTAATACTCACTGCAGAAGGAACTGCTACTTGAAATCTTTTCATCCATCCAAAATTTGCAGCTGAATCGTTAACTGAAATAGGCAATTTATAAGTTACTTTACTTGCAGCATCAAAATACAAACCTGTACGAAGAAGACCAAAGAATTTAATTCCGCTACTAGTAAACTGCCATTTAGGAACCTCGCTATGACTATTTGTAGTTAAAAATTCAAAAACAAGAGTATCAACTATACTTGCTTCAGTATTTCTAATATAACTACAATAAAAGCTTACAGAATCCAAAGTATAAGGTGTATTCATATCAATCATTTGAATACCATCTTGTCTAAAAACAGTTGATGATTTTGGATCAAGAATACAAGCAAGAGAGTGAACCCATGGAGTCGCATCTGCTGTTCCAGCAAAATTTGCTCTGATAGTTGTGTCTGGGAAAAGATAATTACCGCTTAAGCTTCCAATATCTCCAATTAATGAGTCCATACATAGGGCATAATTATACCATTGTGAGTTAATAGCTTTTGAATTGCTTGCTTGTTTTTTCGCTGCCGTTCTTATCGCTTCAACTTTTGCTTGAGACACACTTAATTTTGGTCCCATTTTAAAGTTTTGAGCATTCGCTGTAAAACCTGCTAAAACAATAGCTAGTGTAATGTAAAATTTGTTCATAGTTAAATTTATTTAATTGATTAATTTAGTATATTATTTATATATAAAAAAATAAGTGTACAAAAGTATAATAAAGCTATCAAATAGACAAGATTAATAATTTATAGTTGCATTATGTTCCTTGTTTTCAATAATTATAAAAAATAAGGAACAACTAATATTTACAAATAATTCTCTATTGGCTCACAATTACACATTAGATTACGGTCGCCATAACCATCATCTATTTTGCTAACTGTTGGCCAATATTTATCCACTTTAACATGCAAAGTTGGAAACGCTGCTTTCTCTCTGCTATAAGGTCTCGTCCATTCTTCAGAAGTAACAACACTCATAGTATGCGGAGCTTGATTGATAATATGTAATTCTCTTGCAACCTTACCTTCTTCTACTTCTCTTATCTCTTCTCTGATAGCATGCATAGCATCAATGAATCTATCAATCTCATATAGAGGTTCACT
>QMPB01000266.1 GCA_003648395.1 Bacteroidota bacterium | reverse complement strand
GACTCACTTAGCTATTGTATAAATAAAAGTGCCAAAAGGTTAATTCTAAAACAGTTGGGTAAAGCAAATCTAAATGCCTGGGCAAAGAGGTTTAATTCGGCAAATACCATACTTAATAAATCATTGGAGGAAATTGAAGAGAATAATCTTCAAGAAGATTCAATGATATTAATTTCACTAGCAAAGGTAAGAGCCGAGCTCCAAAAGAAAGAAAATTCTGAGCAAAGTAAAGCTTTTAATGCATTAATGAAGAAATCAAGAATAAGCATTGATTTTAAGGATTATGTTTCGATGAAAAGCTATTGCGATACTGCCATTAGCATTTCCGAAGAACACCCTAAAACTGCTCTAAATGAGACTTATCCTCGATCGTTGCTTATTATATATAAAAATGAAATACATTATCAACTATTAGTTTTAGAAAGCAAGGAGTACAGTAAAAATAAAGATAGTAAGAGAGCAATTGAGTTATATAAAGCAACTGAAAATATTTATGATTCCATACCATCAAAAATTAGTAAATACACATTAAGTAAGTTTGCCAAAGATGCTAATTCTAAGGAGGTATATACATATTGCATACAATCGGCTCTTAATAATAAGGAAACAGAACTTGCATTCGAAATATGGTTATTAGCAGATGAGAACAACAATGATATTGCAAAAAGCACAGCCCAAGAATGCATGCAAAAATTGGGATTGAAGGATTATAAGAAATATACTAATTCTAGCAAGAAACCTCTTTATAATATTAGGTTTGGGAATAAAAAGTCATTCAAAAAATATAAAAAATACTATTATAAAGGTTTAAAAAATGAAGATTACAAATAGCATATATTCAGTATTATTACTCTTAGTAATACTCAATACAAGTATTGAATTAAAGGCACAGAATAATTACCCTCAAAATTATTTTATATCACCTTTAGACATACCCATAATACTATCGGGTAGTTTTGGCGAATTAAGATCTAATCATTTCCATACGGGGCTAGATATCAAAACACAAGGAGTAATTGGCAAACGTGTACTAGCAGCCGCTGACGGCTATGTTTCGCGTATAAAGGTTTCGCCATGGGGTTATGGCAATGCATTATATATAACTCATCCTAATGGTTATGTAAGCGTATATGCACATTTAGATAAATATAGTGATAGCATTGCCAAATTAGTAAAACAAACGCAGTATACACAACAGAAATTTGCTATAGAAATATTTCCTACAAAAGGGCAGATATCCGTTAAGCAAGGAGAGCTTATTGCGTATAGTGGCAATAGTGGAAGTTCTGGCGGCCCACATGTGCATTTCGAAATTCGCAATGAAGCGCAGCAACCAATAAACCCTCTTTTGTTTGGCATAAAAGTAAATGATAATAGATATCCAATAATGCGTAAACTAAGAATCTATAATTATTATAAATATGATAATTCTGTAGTTCAGGAGTTTACTTTATATCAAGATAAATCCATCGTTTATAAGAAGTTTAAGGATACCATAAATATCTCATCAACACAGTTCTACCCTGCTATTGAAGGATTCGACAGATTTAATGGTGCTAATAATAAAAATGGATACTATAAATTAGAATTCTATTTTGATGACACTTTATACTCAAGATTTACTGCTGAGAAAATTAGTTTTAGCGAAAAAAGGTATATAAACTCATATATTGATTATAGTACTTTTAAAAGCAAGAAACAAAGGTTTCAGCGATCGCTAAAAGAAGAAAACACTCACCTATTAAATATTAGTAATGTAATGAATAATGGAATTATGTTGCTAAACGATAGTAAAGCTCATAAGGTAAAGATTATTGCTTACGATTTTGCAGGGCAAAGTGTTACTTTAGAGGTGTTTGTAAAGCATATTGAAGGCAATGAACATAAAGAAGTTCTAAATGCAAATATATTTGATTGGAATCATGAGAATATTTATAAAGCAGAGAATTTTGAGATAGTAATTCCAAAGGGAGCATTTTATAGTTCGCAGCAATTCCATGCTAAAAGTGAAGATAATAAATATAGTACTTATAGTAAATTATGCAATATTTTTGAAATTGGAGTACCTCTTCATAAATACAGTAAACTTAAGATAAGAGTTATTAATCCCGATAGCATTAAGAACAAGAGTAAACTATGTATTATTAGCCTAAATAGTAAAGACATAAGAGTATATGAAGGAGGAGAATATTCAAATGGGTGGCTTAGTACCAAAACCAGAAGTTTTGGTAGGTATTATATTGATATTGATACTATTGCCCCCGTACTAAAGCCAAAAAATATTTATGAGAATAAGAATATTACAAAACAAAGACTTATAAGTTTTAAAGTACAAGATGATCTATCGGGCATAAAAAAATATAGCGCAAGCATTAACAACCAATGGGTATTATTGGAATACGACCCTAAAAGAGAACACCTATATTACATTATTGATAAGCATTTTGAAGCAGGCAAGCATAAGTTTGTAATTTCTGCTACCGATTCCAAAGGTAATAAAACTAAATTATCCTATAATTTGATACGGAATTAAGCATTATTTTAATATTTCTGCAATTTCTTCTGACACTTTAAATAGCTTATCAATTAAAATTGTATTGCTAAACCATGCTTTTTGGATAAAAATACCTAGTACCGACTTATTTTCGAACTCATTTTCAGGAATAATATAATTTACTCCTACTTTAATTCGAGGATCTATTGATAAAGCTTTAATTATCAATTTGCTTAATTTAGCATTTGAAAGTAAACTAATAGCATCCTTATAATTACTATTATTTGAGATAATACCCACCGAATCGAAATATCTATATCCCGAAACTCTATTGGAGTGATTATGAAATGGGTTTAATTTATGAAATACATTTTTTGATGCTAGTAGAACCATTGTTTCCTTTGGCAAATCTATCGATAAAAAGAACCCACTATAATAATTATACTCTTTAGAATTGTAAAAGCTAATGAATTTAGGTTCAGAGGTATTTTTTTCTACAATAACCACAGTATCAACTGCTGCATTTTGCATTCTATAATTAGAATTATCATAAGGAATATGATTATGCTTAAAACTTCGGTTAGTTTTTTTAGCATATTCTTGCAGCGGTTGTATAATACTACTTTCGGATTCCATAAGGCATAATATTTAGTAGATTAAAACCCTAAAGATAAACAAAAAAACTAAAGTATGCTACTAATAAAACTATTAAGTTTCTCTGCTAATACTTTATTTGAATAATTACGTTTTGCATTCTCTCTAGCATTAAAGCAAATACTTTTATAGAAATCTTCTTTCCAAATAAGCTTACGGATACTATCAATAAACTCTTGAGGCGTATTGGCAATCAATACATCTTTTCCATCTTTATGTATAATCCCCTCAATACCAATGGTAGTAGATACAATTGCTTTTTTAAGCATCATACCTTCAATAATTTTAACTCGCATTCCGCTACCTGAGAATAATGGCACTGGCATAATGGCTTTCGACTTAATAAAGGCCGCTGCATCATCAACCTCTCCTACTACTTCTACCCCATCAATTCTTAAATCTTTTAACCACTGTGGTGGTCTACGCCCAGCAATATAAAACTTAAGCTTAGGAAATTCTTTATAGATACTTGGCCATACATTATCCAACAGCCATTTTACAGCTTCCTGATTTGGTAGCCAATCCAAAGCCCCCATATGAAAGATTGATGGATATTCAGTATTCACTCCCTCAGTAGAAAGATCCTTAGTAACATCAATGCCCGTTGGTATAAATTCTATGGGCTTCTTTATTCCCAATGATTTTATTAACTTTATATCATTTTCTGTTACAGTATATATAGCATCTACTTTATCAAATGCTATTAATTCCTCCTTCTTAAGGCGCTTTGCAAGTATATTTAAGTAAAATCTTTTTAGAAAACTCTTTTCAATTTGAGCAAGCCTATTCCATATTACAAACTCCACATTTGGTGCTCGTAATACAAGCTTAGCTTTTGAGTATTTTCGTATTGTTGGAATATAATCTTTTAGGAAAATACTTTCAATCTGGATGATATCGAATTCCTTATTCTCAAGTATTTCAGTAAGTTTATTACCAAATTCTTTATTATAAAACCGCTCAATATTATAAGAACGCTTACTGAAAACCAGATTAGCAAATGCAGAAAATACTTTAATATTTAGATCAACCTCTACTGCATTAAAATTAGTATTATCGATATAAGATTGTGGCAGTGTATCAATATCAACAAAATGCTTATTGGAATTTACACTCAGAATATGCAAATCAAAACCACTATCGATAAAACCTTGACTTACATTATGCATTCCTATTGCCCCACCATCCATTGGAGGAAATGGTGGTTTATTGCATATTTGTAATATCCTTAAAGGTTTATCAGTATTATGCATTATTTTTTTTCTTCATTAGTTTGGAAAAAATATTAATCTTAGAAAAGATTTTATGCCAAGCCTCTGAGTCAAATAATGGAGCATCAATAGTTGCCTTCCAAGTAAAGAATACGCCCATTGGTAAATAGATTAAACTTGCTAACCACATACCTTCCCAAGGTTCCATTACCAATGATTTTACTGATTTTTCGCCAATTATTGTAAAAACATGATAAGTAACAAACATAACAATAGAAACTACCAATGGCATTCCTAAACCACCCTTTCTAATAATTGAACCAAGTGGTGCGCCAATAAAGAATAATAGAATACAGGCAATAGATAGAGTAAACTTCCTATGCCACTCTACTCTATATTTAGAAATATATTTTTCTTTACCAATTACCCTATCTGTAGAGAATTTTGATTGATATGCAGCATTTCTACCCTGCGATACAGCGCCAACTATTATTCTCAACTGACGAAGGCTATCAAAGTTATCTAGTAAATAGCTTTGCATCTCTTTATTTACTTCTATTGAAGCGTTTTCCACATCAACATTGGCAACTACTTTCTTCTTAATTTTTGGCTTTAGCTTCTTATTATTTGCAATGGCAGTTAAGCTATCAACAAAACGCTTATCAACTGATTTTTTCTTAACAGAGTCAGGAATAGAGCTCATAATATAGTGCTTATAATAATAAGCATAGTCTCTCATTGAGCTATTGCTAAATTTTTTCAAAGTACTATCTAAATCTGCGGATAAAGAATCGTCGTAAAATGCTAGTTGATATACATTTAGCATTTGATAACCTTTCTTTCGAAGGCTTTTATCAGTTTTCTTAAACGAGAATGCTGATAAATCTATTCTTTGTATTTCTTTCTTAAACTTAGTAATTTGCAGCGGTTCAAATTTCTTAGCCGTTTTATCTACACTTTCATTATAATTAATTCCATCAAAAAGAGTAAGAATTAAGTACATTTTATCATCCGTCATTTCCATCAAGCCACTCTTAGCTTGAGTAACATTAGTATTACCACCACCATTACGATGATCGTAGATTACAACATCCTGTATTGTTCTACCATCGGGAAGCTTCTTCCCTACTTTAATCACAAAATCACCAATATCAGAATTAAAAACTCCCTCAGCAATGGTAACTGCGGGTTTTTTATTTCTTACATCACTAAGCAATGTTTGAAACTCGAGATTTGCCTTGGGAAGAATATAATTTGAAAAATAGAATGCTCCAACACTAACAAACACAATAAAAACAACCATTGGGCGCATCAATCTTTGAACTGATATTCCTGCAGATTTAATAGCTACAAGCTCATAATTCTCTCCAAGATTACCAAAAGTCATTAATGATGAAAGCAATACCGCCAATGGTAGCGCCATAGGTACAAATGTAGCTGAGGCATAAAAAAGAAGCTCTGCAATTGTGTACCACTCAAAACCCTTACCTACAAAATCATCGACATACTTCCATAAAAACTGCATTAATAATACAAATATGGAAATAAAGAATGTAAGAATCAGAGGTCCTATATACGATTTAAGAGTAAATATACTTAGTTTTTTCAATTTTACTTTTCTTTATATTAATTGCTGCAAAGATAAATCACAAATAGGAATTCTTTACAATTTATTTTTAACGTGATTTTATCAGAATTATTCTATTTATCAATTACTGTTTTTAAATAATATTTGTATAAACTACCGAAGTATATGACAATAAAATAGTTTTGGAAGAAATTACTAAATACATAACAAAAATAATTATCAACTCATTTATCGACCAGAGCCTCAGCGAAGGAGGATGAAATAATAGACCTAAATAGAATATCACTTAGAAATCAACACTTAATATATAAGTATCCACGAATTGCACGAATTTACACGAAATAAATAGCAAAGCTATTTATTCTCGTAATAAATCATGCAAATTCAAGTAATTCGTGGATTTTTAGATAAAGATTATACAAAGAACAGTATGTAACACAAATGGTGATTTTTTGTCATAGACTCAGAAAAAAACCTACAAAATATATTTTGATACGCAGAATTCCCTTTTATTTTATTTTAGCTTTTTTAAATATAAAGCGAAAAAAAATAACGTACATTTTGCTATATGAAACACAAAATATATTTTGTG
>QMPB01000265.1 GCA_003648395.1 Bacteroidota bacterium | reverse complement strand
ATATCTATTTGAGAATAAATCTGTTGGTCACTAATATCGGTAGTGCTATTATTATATAAAACATGAAATATTACTGGGATATAAACTATTTCTTCATTAGATTTTTTGGAATTATCAATCCACTCTTGAATTGCTTTTTCTTGGATTTTCATCTGCTGCTTTAGCAAAGGATTTTTGCTCTGCTGATGATTAAGGTAAATTGTTGTTCCGCAATTGCGTTGTGAATAAACAGAAAAACTCATCATTATAAGAACTGTTGTAAGAAAAATAGTAATTAGTTTATTCATAATTCACAGACCTTTTAATTATTATCCAATAACTCTTGAATTTTACTTCTGGTTAAATCTCTAAGTTCATTTTCGTTTAGTCGATTAACAGTTTCAACATCAATTTGCTTGCCAAAAACCACTTTCATCTTACCAGGAACTATATGTTTCGATTGTTTATTATTAATATCATATAATCCAACAAAAGCCATTGGTGTAATTGCCACCCCCGATTTTTTAGCCATATTGAAAGGCAATTTTTTAAAAGGCATCATTTCTTTAGTTGGCGAACGTGTTCCTTCAGGTAGAATTAATATATTCTTTCCATTTTTTATCTCTTCTACAACGTCCATCATAGTGCGGTACGATGCTCTTACACTTGACCTATCAATGGGAATATTGCCATATTGTTTCAATACCCAGCCATATAAAGGTACTTTAAAATGACTCGCGGCCTGAATTCCCCAAAATTTTACTGGAATAAATCCTAAAACTACTGGAATATCAAACATGCTAACATGATTTGGCATAAATATTTGAGTACCTTCATAGTCGATATTCTCAGCTCCAACTACAGTAATGTCGATCCTTAATAGTTTGAATAATATAGCAAGTCCTTTTCGTACCCATTTAATATAAGTATCGTGGGGCCATATTGCAGCAGTAACCAAAAACCATAAAAAGTAGATAAATACTACAACAGTGGCTACTATCCACTCCCAAATTGATATTAGTGTTTTCATTATTATTTTAGGTAAAATGAATGAGCAAATAGCAAGTTATTGCTATTTGCTTAGTTCATTAATTTATTTTCCTATAGTATTTGCTAACTCCTCAATAGTGATAGGGATTCTTTTATCACCCATAATTCTACAACTACCATCTTCAGTAATTACTAAGTCATCCTCTAAACGAATGCCGCCAAAATCGCGGTAAGAGTCTAATTTATCAAAATTGATAAAGTCTTTATTTGTTCCTTCAGCCTTCCATTTATCAATAAGTGCAGGAATAAAATAACAGCCTGGCTCATTAGTAAATACATTGCCAACTTCTAACTGTCGAGCCAATCGAAGTCCCGATAAACCAAACTGAGAACTACGTTTCATATTTTTGCCATATCCAACGAAGTCTTCGCCATAATCTTCCATATCGTGAACATCAAGGCCCATCATATGTCCTAGACCATGAGGTTGGAATAATGCATGAGCTCCTGCAGCAACAGCTTCATCAATATCACCCTTCATTATGCCAAGATCTTTTAATCCTTGAGCTAAAGTTTTAGCAGCTACAAAGTGCATATCACGATAATAAACTCCCGCTTTAGTTTGTGCGTTAACATTATTATTTGCCGCTAGTACAATATTGTAAATCTCTTGTTGTTGTGCTGTAAATGTTCCTCCAACAGGGCTTACGCGAGTATTATCTGTTGCATACCGCATTGATGATTCAAAACCACAATCTACTAATAGTAAATCATTGGTTTTTAATAAATTATTATGGTTGTGGTTGTGTAAAGTTTCACCTCTTTTAGATAAAATAATAGGGAAAGAAACATGGCCTCCATTATGTAAGGCAACAGCTTCTACAGCTCCAGTAATTTCTTGCTCGTGAGCACCATCAATAGCCATGCGCATAGCTGTAGTATGCATCTGGTAACCAATACTCATAATATCATCAAGGTGAGCAATTTCGTATTTGTCTTTTATATTTCTAAGTGCTACTATTGCATATATCAACTCGGTAGATGCAGCAGCTTTAGTATCTTTTGCTTTTACTCCTGTTAATTCCTCAAGCAACATCATATTGTCGGCACGGTAAGGAGGAGTAAAATGAATCTTACGACCTTTAGCTACAGCATTTTTAATATATGCCAATAGTGAATCAAAAGGTTTTGTTTCTGTAACACCAACCTCAGCCGCTTGGTCTTTTACAGCTGGTTGAGGACCCATCCAAATAATATCGCCCATGCTTACATCATTGGCGAAAATAATATCCTTACTTGCATCTAAATCCATAACGCCAGCAAAACCAGGATGGTCAATGCCGAAAAAATATAAAAATGTAGAGTCTTGTCGGTAATGGTAAGTATTATCTGGGTAATTCATAGGAGCTTCATTATTCCCTAATATCAGAACAATTCCATTATCCATAGAAGCATGTAATCTTGCTCTTCGGTCTGTATAAACTTGTTTATTAAACATATCTTTTGCGTGTTTTGATTTCTAAAAACGCAAAGGTAGGAATAATACTTAATGTCTTTTAAAATATTAGATAATTAACCTTTATTTTGAATTCTTCTTTTTGTCAATTATTTTTTTGTAAAAAAAATCATAATTAGATAGATTATTATTAAATAGATACCGCTAATAGACAGTGAGTTATATTACTATATTCTACCAAGGCGTAGTATTTTATTTTTATCAGGTTTTTTATTTCGATAATGTAAAAATTATCATTACTTTTGCGCCCATTAAAATTAGAAACGATTAGAAGCAAATAATATGATTCTTAAGAAGTTTTTTGGAGGTTTTTCTTCCTTTTTTACAGCAACAATTATCGCTGTATTCCTTTTGGGAACCTCTGTGGCCATGGCGAGCGATGATTCTCACACTACTGACAATCACTCTGAACATGCTGAGAAGAAGGGTTTTGACGCTGGTACGATGATATTTAATCACGTACTTGATGCTCATAGTTGGCACGTTATGGATATTGGAGAACATGCAATTTCTTTGCCTTTGCCAATTATTATATATGATACTGACGGTAGTGGGTTACACTTTTTTATGTCTTCAAAATTTGAGCACGGACATGTTGCTTATGATGGCTATAAATTACATAAAAACAAGATTGTAAGAGAGTCGTATACTGAGCATGAAGTAGTTGCAGTAGAAGGTGAACATTCTGATGCTGAAATTACGGAAGCCGCAATTTATGATTTATCAATCACTAAAAATGTAGTAGCGCTTTTTGTTAGTTCGTTTTTATTATTACTAATTTTCGTTAGTGTAGCAAAAACGTATAAGCGTCGTAAAGGAGAGGCTCCAAAAGGAATGCAAAATTTTGTTGAGCCAATCATTCTTTTCGTTCGTGATGATATCGCAAAAGATTCCATAGGACATAAGTATGAAAAGTACATGCCTTATTTACTTACCATTTTCTTTTTCATTCTTATTAATAACTTAATGGGTTTAGTGCCTTTTTTGCCTGGAGGGGCTAACCTTACTGGTAATATATCTGTAACTATGGTTCTAGCATTATTCACTTTTGCTATTACTACAGCAAGTTCAAATAAGAATTATTGGGTTCATATTTTTAATATGCCTGGTGTGCCTTGGTGGTTAAAATTACCAATTCCTATTATGCCTTTAGTAGAGGTTATGGGAGTGTTTACTAAGCCATTTGTACTTATGGTACGTTTGTTTGCAAACATAACAGCAGGTCACATTGTTATACTTGGTTTTATGAGTATGATTTTTATCTTTGGTGAGATGAATCCTGTTGCAGGTTATGGAGTATCTATTGTTTCAGTAGCATTCTCTGTATTTTTAGGTTTATTAGAGATTTTGGTTGCTTTCATTCAAGCTTATGTGTTTACATTGTTATCAGCAATGTACTTCGGCATGGCCATGGAGGAAAGTCATTAATACGTATTTTTTTTTTTAAGAACCCCGAGATAAAATCGGGATAAACATTTTAACTATGTTATTAGCAATTTTATTAAGTGTTGGTATGGCCAAAATGGGCGCTGGCATTGGAGCAGGTTTAGCAGCAATCGGTGCTGGTATAGGTATCGGTCAAATTGGTGGCAAGGCAGTAGAAGGTATTGCACGTCAGCCAGAGGCAGTTGGAGATATTCGCTCTAACATGATTGTAGCTGCGGCACTTGTTGAAGGTGTTGCTTTCTTCGCTATCGTAATCAGTCTACTGATTTTGGTAATGTAAGTACGCACAAAAAATGCATTTCTCTCCTTGGCGGTTGGCCGAGGAGAGATTGCTTTTTTTTGAAGTAAAGAGAAATTTTTATTTAATATATAGAAAATTATGGATTTAGTAATGCCAGGAATTGGTCTTCTGTTTTGGATGACCCTTACGTTTTCAATCTTATTGTTATTGCTTAAGAAATTTGCGTGGAAACCTATTATGGAATCTTTGAAAGAACGTGAACAAGATATTTCATCTTCATTAGCAATGGCTAAACAGACTAAAAATGAGATGAAGCAATTGCAGGCTGATAATGAAAAATTATTGAAGCAAGCCCGTGTGGAACGCGACGTTATTCTTAGTGAAGCAAAAACTACCAAAGACCAAATTATTAACGAAGCTAAAGATAGAGCTCAAACCGAAGCTGACCGTATTGTAGAGGCCGCGAGAGTGAATATCGAGAATGAGAAACGTACTGCACTTTCTGAAATTAAAACTCAGGTGGCAGAGCTTTCTATTGATATAGCCGAAAAGGTTCTTAAAGCTGAACTTAGCAATAAAGCTGAGCAAAGCAAACTAGTAGAAAAACAATTAGAAAACCTCAATTTTAACTAGGTTTATATGAGTTACTCAAAAATAGCAAAACGATACGCAAAAGCACTTTTTGACTTTTCTAAAGAGAAAAATTCTTTGGAGATTGTTAAAAATGATATGGATTATATCCATGAGCTTTGTGCACAATCAGATGATTTTGTGGCGGTGCTTGAAAGCCCAATCCTTAAAGTGCAAAAGAAAAAGGAAATTGTTGCTGCAGTTGTTAAAGATAAAGTAAGCAATTCTACAATGAAGATGCTTGAGATTATTGCTGATAGCCGCCGCGAAAGTATTATTCCTACTCTTACAGAAGAATTTCTTAAAATGTATAATGAGTCAATCGGTCTTATGAAGGTTGATTTATATTCTGCAGTGGAGCTTTCGCAAGATTTAAAGGATAAGATTTCGAAACGTATAGCACAACAAACCGAAAAGGACATTGAGCTTACACAACATATACAAGAAGACCTTATTGGTGGTTTTGTATTGAAAATGAACGATATGCTTTACGATGCTAGCCTTAAAGCAAGCCTAGGAAAACTAAAGAACGTATTGACTCAAAGAGTATAATTAAGAAAATAAATTAACGAATAAATAAATATCAATAAGGATATGGCAGACATTAAACCAGCTGAAGTATCGGCAATATTAAAACAACAACTTTCTGGCTTTCAAAGCGAAGCTGAACTTGAAGAAGTAGGAAGTGTTATAGAAGTTGGTGATGGTATCGCCCGCGTGTATGGTCTTACTAATGCACAATCGGGTGAGCTTATCAAGTTCGATAAAGCTAATGTAATGGGTATCGCCCTTAACCTTGAGCAGGACAACGTTGGAGTTGTATTGCTAGGAGCTTCTGATAATATTCAGGAGGGAGATACAGTAAAACGTACTGGTAGAATTTCTTCTATTAATGTAGGAGAAGGAATGCTAGGTCGTGTAGTAAATACTCTTGGTGAGCCTGTTGATGGTAAAGGTCCAATAGAAGGTGAAACTTTTGAAATGCCTATTGAGCGTAAAGCTCCAGGTGTGCTTTTCCGACAGCCAGTTGATCAGCCTCTTCAAACAGGTATCAAAGCTATTGATGCTATGATTCCTATTGGTAGAGGTCAGCGTGAACTTATCATTGGTGATCGCCAAACTGGTAAATCTACTATCGCTTTGGATACAATTCTTAATCAAAAAGAATTTTATGATAAAGGCGAGCCTGTTTATTGTATTTATGTTGCTATTGGACAAAAAGGTTCTACAGTAGCAAATATTGCAAAGGTGCTTGAAGAAACTGGTGCAATAGCTTATACAACTATTGTAATGGCTACTGCTTCTGATCCTGCGGCAATGCAATTTTATGCTCCACTAGCGGGTGCTTCTATTGGTGAATTTTTTCGCGATACTGGACGCCCTGCATTAGTAATTTATGATGATTTATCCAAACAAGCGGTAGCTTATCGTGAGGTTTCTCTTTTACTTCGTCGTCCTCCAGGGCGTGAGGCTTATCCTGGTGATGTGTTTTATCTTCACTCAAGATTGCTAGAGCGTGCTGCTCGTATTATTGCTTCTGATGATGTGGCAAAAAATATGAACGACCTTCCGGAATCATTAAAAGATAAAGTAAAAGGTGGTGGCTCTTTAACGGCACTTCCAATTATTGAAACTCAGGCTGGTGACGTTTCTGCTTATATTCCTACAAACGTAATTTCTATTACCGATGGACAGATTTTCTTGGAAACTAACCTTTTCAATGCTGGTGTTCGTCCT
>QMPB01000264.1 GCA_003648395.1 Bacteroidota bacterium | reverse complement strand
CTTCACTACTAATATCATAGAAATAAATCAACCTTTAGAAAAGAATTATGATGAATTAGACTCTTTCGGTATTTATATTGTTACAAAAGGAAGTTTTATTTTAAAAGGCAATCACGGCAGTATGGATCTTGGAATTGGCGACACAGTATTACTTCCTGCAATAACACAGAAAGTAGAATTACACCCTTTGCCAGAAGCTACAATATTAGAAGTGTATATAAAACTCTAACTATTTTACTTCAAAATCTTCAGTAAAGTAAAAGGCTTTGCCTGATTTCTCAATTCCCCTAACTACTAATGTATAAGTAGTAGAGACATTGGAAGTGCGGAATTTTATCTGCATTTCTCCTTCATTAATATCAGAATTTGGGCTCCAATACAATGTAGTGCGGGTATCGGGAGTATTTGACTCTTTAATCAAATATCCATTATCAAAATCTTTATAAAAATTCAAGAAATTATAATTAATCATCAATGCCGAATTGGCAAAATTAAAGCCACCAAAGTCGTTATTATTAGTAATAAAATTAATAATTCCTCCAAAACTAGCATCACCTAATTGATAGTATTGTTTAACAACTTCAATTCTATTTATCGACTTAGGGCTAATATTAAGTATTGGTTCTATATCATTTACTGCAACAAAATCTATCATTATTAATGGATTCAGGAACAATGGCACCTCATTTTCGCCATAAATCCTAACCTTGGTTTTCTTCTTTTCTTTAAATAAACGAGCTCCATTTGGCACTTCTGTGAAATACATGCTCAAAGATGGCAAATCAATATAATCCATTATTACAGTAGTTTGGTCGGGCTCGTAATAAAAAGGGACAGTTTCTTTATCATTTTTACTTGTTTCAATATCACTCTCCATAAAGAAGCTAGTATTAATAGCTACACTTTGAGAAAGCAGCAGTGCTAATTCTTTTTCCTCTACAGTTAGTCGTAATTCTTTATCTAATAAGTAGTTACTGTAAATATCATTATCTCTAATAATAAATACTTTAGCATTATTGTCTATGGTATCAGTAGAAATATATACTTCGTGCTCATTATATATATTAGGCATACTTACATAGAAATACCCATTGGAATCACTAATAACTGTCTGCGTAGTTTTAGCTCCCATAACACTTACAAATATGCGCTTCCGATTATATGTATTACTACTATCGGTATTAGAAATCTTTGCTATTAATGTAAAACCTCTATCTTCATCAAATATAACTGTAGAGTCAATTTCAATACTTCCAATTTGCTCAGTCTTTAGTTTATTAACTGCAAAAGCTAGCTTTGGAATCACCGAAACTGAAACCGAAGAAGGTATGCAATTTACGGTATCAAGCTTAATGCTAAAATTCACTTCTGAATTTGGAGAATATTTTTGTGACAGGCCATTAACTACAATCTTATTTTTGTCAATATTAACTGAGTCAATACTAAGTTTTATACTCTGATTAGCCCCAGCACTTAATATACTCTCATCATCAATGTTAATAATTCTCAACTCAATAAATGCGTAAGAAAGTGGGTTAATTCGCATTTTACGAGTATAAGCTCTAACAATATAATAACCACTTTTTAAGGAATTAGGAATCAAAAACTGTCCTTTACCCTCCCCATTTATCAGCTTGGTTTTCAGAGTAGATTTTATATTCCCCTCTTGGCTAATTAGGTCACAATACACAAAGTCATTCTTTATTGTTTCATTATTCAGAAACTCCGGAATAATAATACTAAGCCCTATTGTTTCGCCAACAACATAGAAACTCTTATCAGAATTAATCTCTATGAAATAATCTATATCTGAATGTTGAGCATATAACAAATTAATAGGAATAATAATCCCTAAGAATATTATAAAAATACTCCTTATGCTGTGTCTGTATATATATTTAATAATCATTATTATCTGCTTTTAAGGCCAAAATATTGGTTTCTGAATAACACCCCCCATTTTCGTACAATCAACACAAGGTTTATCCATAACTTTAGCTTGGGGAATTCCCATTTCTGAATAAATATATGCTGGATATTCTCTCCAATTAATTTCACGATAGCCAAACCTTAGTATTCGTATATTACATGAGTTATCAATTATTGTAAATGGAGAAGGAGGTACAAAAATTCTTTTTTCCTTTACTTCAGAAACTCCAAAATAGCCCAAAACTTCCTTATCACTAATAGTGGTATATGATAGATTTCCTTTCACCTGTACTGGCTGAGTATTATACATACCACCACTTTGGTGTAAATTTAGACGCATTTGTGCCCAATAATCATATGCAAGCTCACTTATTGAATACTGTTTTATTAATAAACTGTATAAGTGCTGCAGCCTTTGGGATATATTATTTGTATAATTTAGCTGATACTCATTATAAATATTCTCAGAAAAATCCTTTGTCGAAAGTGGAAATATATCATAGATATCTCTTGTAATCCAACAATACATTTTAGAGAAATCAGGAGGCTCTACCCTATTCATATGCCCATTCCACCAATACTCCAATGGATATGGAGAGTGATGCTCAAAGGTCTCAACTATTTTATATAAATAATATTTACTTTCACTTTCTGAAGCATGCATATCAGTATAAAACTGGTAGCCTATTATACTAGAGCCTTCGTCACCTTGTGTTCTCCAATACACATCCCCAACCTCAGCACAAGAGGAAAACCCTTCAAAACTGGACTCAATAATAGCTCCTTGAGGAGTTTTTACTTGCACTTTATAACTTTGGCTTTTATCAATAAATGCAATATCCACATTTGCAACATATACCCCAGGTCCTTGTTCAAAATATACTAACTCTGAATTATCGCTACGTATAACTTTCACATTGCAATGTTCAACAAAAATTCTCATAGGGCTACTAATACCCGAAGATAATGAAACCACTACTTCCTGAGGGCCTACTTCATCAGTAAATATTCCGGATACTACAACCTTTTCTGTATCATAAATTTCTATGTCTGGTTGAATTTCTTTTACACAAGAATATGCCAACATACTTATTAATGCTATAAATAACAGCCTATATTTACTCCTGAATTTATTATTGTTCTTTTTCATAAATATCATAATTAATTGGCATCAAAATTACCAAGCTTGAAAATCCATGTAGCCGTAAATACTGGAATTGCAATAACTGAGTATTGATTTGTTTTAACACCTTTACTTGATGTTGTAAAATACACCGAATAAGGATTATCTCTTCCCGTAAGATTATATATACTCAGCACAAGGGAGCTGTGGATAAATTTATCTCTTCTAAGATTTCCTTCAATGGTTAGTGATGCATCCATTCGGAAATAATATGGAATCCTATATGCGTTTCTGTCAGAATAATCAACAAAAGGAATTCCATTAATATAGTATATCGAAATAGGAAAAGTTATTGGCCTTCCAGTCTGATAATTCATCGTTGTGGAAAAATTTACCCTTTTACTCAGTTTAATATTAAGAAATAAATTCACTGAGTGAGGAATATCGTATGCCGAAGGATAAGCTTTTCCATTATTTATATTTTGCCAATGCTCCTCCCCTTTTACTTCAACCAATGATCTTGAATAAGTATAAGCCAGCCACCCCGTAAAACGATATTCGCCACGGCGACGAAGCATAAATTCCAATCCATAAGATTTCTGTGTCCCCTGCAAAACACTTAGCTCTACTTTATCATTAGCAAGAAAATCTGCACCATCTCTAAATTCTGTAAAATCAACAGTATGTTTATAGTAACCCTCCAATGAGGCTTCCATTCCATATTTTACAATATCTCTAAAATAACCTAGCGAAAACTGATTGCTTCTTGAGGGTTTGAGATGATAATCGGCAAGCTTCCATTGACTAGTAGGAGCTACAGTAGCTGTAGGATTAAGCATAAATAAACTCTGGTGCATTTGGGTAAATGATAATTTTACATTTGATCTTTTCGAAGCTATAATATTTGCCGCAAACCTAAACTCAGGGAAATGACTTGTAGAAATAACTTCATTATTTCCATAATGTAAAGTATCTATTACATAATATTCATCTATTAATTTATTATCTTTATATTCATATATATCCTTAGTTCCCATAGCATTATACAAAGTATATCTAAAACCCGCATTTAATTCCAGCCATTCGGTAGGATTCCATACATCAGTAATATAAATTGCATTCTCTATTCCTTTTTCACTACCCATATCAACAGGGGTCAACTTAGAAGAATAAAGAGGCATGACTTTGCCTCTATCCAATCCGTAGAATATTGAGTTAATACCAAATTTTATTTTATTATTATTATTTATAATATAAGTAAAATCAGCTTTAAACTCATTTTGCGCTATACTATAATCATGCTCATACGAACGCGAAGGCTCAATATTATCCCATGAGCCAAACTTATACATAGAACCTACTAGAGCATAATTTGCTCTCAATCTTTTACCATAAGACTGGTTTATCTGCAAAGATACACCGCTGGTAGAGTATTCATACTCATTAAGATGCGAAAAAGCAAACCTGTCACTACTATGATAAGCAAATAATGAAACTTGCGTTTTTGGTAAATCGTAATACACTCCCAAAGAGAAATCAGAAAAATCTACCTCACTATTACTAATGTCTTTATCATTAACTTTTTTTAGAATCCAATTGGAGTATGATTTTCTAGCACTAACAAGCAATGATAATTTATCGTCAATAATAGGAATTGAAGAAACCAAATTAGCAGCCATAGGGCTAACACCTCCATGTAATGAGAATTCTTTTCTATTTCCCTTACGAGTTTCAATATCAAAAACTGAGGAAAGTTTTCCTCCAAATTCAGAAGGAATATATCCTTTATAAATTGTAAAATCTCGAATTAAATCGGCATTAAAGGCAGGAAAAAAACCAAGCATATGCGATGTGTTAAAAACAGGTATCTTATTAAGATAGAAGGCATTTTGATCAGAACCACCACCCCTCACATTTATACCAGAAGTTCCTTCACCAACGCTTACTATACCAGGCAACATTGCCGAAGCTTTTATTACATCAGGCTCACCAACCATTACAGGAAGTTTTTTTAGTGTTTTACCAGAAACCTTTTCAATACCAGGGTCACGTTTCATTAGGCTCATTTGCCTATCACCATATATATTAATGCTAGATAACTCAACACTTTTGGTACTCAAAATAATATCAAAATGCCCTTGCTCATAAACTAGCAAACGATATTCCTGGGGTTTCATTCCCATCGATTTTATTACTATAATATATTTCCCTGTTACTAATTCCATTTCTGCAATACCTTGCTTATCCGCTACTGCTCCCTTTTGCAAACTTTTAATATAAATTGTAGATCCTGGAATTACATTTCCATTTTCCAAGCTAGTAATTCTTGCAATAATTTTTACCTTTGTGTTTTGCTTGTAATTAGATCTTCTACCAATAATTATTTTCTTTAGCACTGCTGCTTTTGCTGTTCTATAATAGCGAATTTCGTCCTTCTTTGAAGTATCAATTTCCTCCACCGGCTGCTCATATTTATATTGCACAACCGATAATGGCACAACATAATCCTTGGTAATAACAATGGAATTATTCCAAATAATTACCTGATAGTATAATGTATCTACCGCCATTTTTACAGCTTGCAGAGCTGTAGCATTACTAACATTCAATGTAATGCTCTTCGATTTTAGACTATTGTCGCTATAATAAATCTTAGTTCCACTTTCGAAGGTTATCTTATCGCAAAATTTCTGAAAACTTAAGTCTGTACAACTTATGTTTACATTATTCTTTTGAGCAATTAGCGATACGCTAAAACCAAATGATAACAACAGAAATAATAAAGCTCTATTTATCATCTATATCATTATTTATTAATATCAGCAATTCTAATAATTCAGGTTCCGACATTTTCTGAAGTTTATATTTTTTTGATTTCAAAAATGCTTTAACTTCTTTTTTCTTATCCTGATTAATAACTCTTAATAAACCATGGTTATTATTAACTAAATAATACTTCTTACCATCAGAATAATGCATAGTACTTATAAGCTTATTAAACTCATACTGAATATCATTAAGCTTAGTTTTAAGCACCAATTCTTTAGAATAATGAATGAGGAATTTCTGATGCTTATATTCAACTTTATTAAAGATATAATAGTCATCAGTAATAGTTCTATTAATAATAAATAACTTATTATCCAATAAGAAAGAATCAAGATTAGCCATTGATATGGCGATTAATTTTAAAGCTCCTTCTCTAGAGTTAAATTTTAGAATCAAATCCTGATTATATACATCGTAATTTAGAAGAATGCTATCAAACTCAACTTCATTTTTCCATATTTTCCCATGGGTGAACACTTTTGTTTTAATAAATTGATCACCCTTAATATCTTTTGAGACAAAATATGTATAATACTTTCCGTTATATAAACTGTTATCAAGACCTAATTTTGTAGCATTATTATCTTGTCCATAACTTATAGTTGCAACGTATAACAGAATACACAATACTATAGCTGAGCGATAAAAGAAATACTTCAT
>QMPB01000263.1 GCA_003648395.1 Bacteroidota bacterium | reverse complement strand
CGTTAGATATTATTTTCGAAAAGCTAAGTCGATATAAATACCCCGTTTGTTTTAATTTTCCTGCTGGCCATATTGCCGATAATAGAGCAATTATTATGGGTAGAAATAGTATACTTGAAGTGGAAATTGATCAAACTATTTTCACGCAATAATAAAAAATATATCAGTGATTAATCCTTAGGGTTCAGTCATCTAATTCTTAACGGAAATACAACATTATTCTATAAAAATAATAATAAAAGCTCCCAAATAATAGTTATCAACTATAAGCAATTGAAAACATAATAACACAAATGGGTACAAAAGAAAATAATTACTATTTTTGTGCAGAATTTTATATTAATTATAAAGAGTAAGAATGAGCGAAAAGCAAACAACAATAGCCGAAGAAGTAAGTATATCAGGAATAGGCTTACATACAGGAAATGAAGTTAGTTTAAAATTTATTCCAGCACCAGCGGGCACAGGTTATGTGTTTCGACGAGTGGATATGGAAGGTAAGCCACAGTTTGAGGCTCTTGTCGATTTTGTTGTTGATACTTCTAGGGGTACAACATTAGAGTATAAAGGAGCAAGAGTTACCACTATCGAACACGTATTGGCAGCATTAGTTGGTTTAAACATCGACAATGTTATAGTAGAAATGGATCAAGAGGAAGCTCCTATCCTTGATGGAAGTTCTTTTTATTATGTTCATATTCTTCAAAAAGTAGGTCTTAAAGAGCTCGAAGAAGAAAGAGTGTATTTTGATCTTAAAGAAATAATATCCTATACTGATGAAAAAAGAAATACTGAGATGACAATTATCCCTGATAATACTCGTCGTATTTCTACTATGATAGATTATAATACTGCAGTACTTGGTACACAAAATGCAGAGCTTAATGATTACAGCAATTTTGCTACCGAAATAGCTCCATGCCGTACTTTTGTTTTCTTACATGAGTTAGAGTATTTACTTGATAATAACCTTATTAAAGGCGGAGATTTAAGTAATGCTATAGTATTTGTAAATAAACAAGTATCGGATGCAGAGCTAGAAAGATTAGCTACATTATTTAATAAGCCAACTGTGGAAGTTATGCAAAAAGGCATTTTGAATAATCTAGAACTTAAATTTGATAATGAGGCAGCTCGTCATAAATTACTAGATGTAATTGGTGATTTAGCATTGGTAGGAATGCCAATAAAAGGTAGAATAATTGCTTCTCGCCCAGGTCATGAATCAAATGTTGCTTTTGCTAAGAAAATTCGTTCTTATATTAAGCGTCATAATGATGGCCCACCACAAATTGATCTTAATGCAAAGCCACTATATGATATCAATGATATTAAAAAACTATTGCCACATCGTAATCCTTTTCTTCTTATTGATAAAATAATGGAAGTAACTAGCGATTCGGTAATAGGTGTAAAGAATGTTAGTGGTAATGAAGATTTCTTTGTTGGGCATTTCCCTGAAGAACCTGTTATGCCAGGCGTACTACAAGTGGAAGCTATGGCTCAAGCTGGAGGTATTCTTGTTTTAAGTCAGCTTGATGAGCCAGAGGCATATAGTACCTATTTCCTTAAAATGGATAATGTTCGCCTTCGCAAAAAAGTTGTACCTGGTGATACTATCATTTTTGATTTAAAATTATTATCACCAGTACGCCGAGGATTATGCCATATGGGTGGCAAAGCATGGGTAGGAGGAAAAGTTGTAATGGAGGCGGAATTATTAGCACAAATTGTAAAAAATAAAGTATAAGAAATTATGAATCAACCATTAGCATACGTACATCCTCAAGCAAAATTAGCATCTACAGTAGTTGTAGAGCCATTTGTTTTTATCGACAAAAATGTTGAAATAGGAGAGGGAACTTGGATAGGATCCAATGTTACAATTATGGAAGGCGCTAGAATTGGAAAGAATAATAAAATTTTTCCTGGAGCAGTAATTTCAGCTGTGCCTCAAGATTTGAAATTTGATAATGAAGAGAGTATTGTCCGTATTGGTGACAATAATATCATCAGAGAATTTGTAACGGTAAATAGAGGAACTATAGCAAATATGGAAACCACCATTGGTGATAATAATCTTATTATGGCTTATGTGCACGTTGCCCACGATTGTATAGTTGGAAATAACTGTATACTGGCAAATGCAACAACTCTAGCAGGACATATTACTGTTGAGGATTTTGCAATTGTTGGTGGTATGGTAGCAGTGCATCAGTTTGTAAATATTGGCGCTCATAGTATGATTTCTGGAGGTTCTCTGGTTCGTAAGGATGTGCCACCATTTGCTAAAGCTGGTCGTGAGCCCGTTTCTTATGTTGGGATAAATTCTATTGGCTTGCGCCGTAGAGGTTTTACCTCAGCCAAAATTAATGAGATTCAGTCAATTTTTAGAATACTGTTCCAAAAGAAAAATAATGTTTCTCAGGCAGTTAGAGTTATTGAGGCTGAAATGCCAGCAAGCCCTGAGCGTGACGAAATTATTTCTTTTATTCTTAATTCTAAAAGAGGAATTATGAGAGGCTATAATAATAAATAATTTATAGCTTAAAATATGTCAAAAAAAGCTCATTGATAATTATTATTAATGAGCTTTTTTTTATAAAACTACGGTAAAAGATTTTGGTGTACAAAAAAAGAGGCTGTCTCAATATTAAATTGAAACAGCCTCTGTTCTTTTTACGCAAACCGATATTTATAATTTATCGTGCTTTAATCTTTTTAGAACTGAAAAAGCAGCATCAACATCATCATCATTTACAATAATTGTAAACTCATGAGTGGTTGAAACAATCTCTAATATATTAATACCTTCGTAAGCTAACTTCTTAAGGATATGGTAATAAACACCAAAAACAGAAGTGTTCTCCTCAGGAAGTTTTATAGTTATAGAAGATAAATTATCAATTTTAAATGTTAGATACTCATCTTTAAAAACTGCATTTACTTCGTCTTCTATAATGTTGCTAAGTATGATTGTTGTTTCGTAAATTCCTTGAGAAAAAGTATAGAAAATCTCTTTTCTCTTACTTATTATTTCTAATAATCGTGTTTGATTTATTGTTAATGTATCTGAATTTCGATAAGTAAAATCTGCCAAGTTAGACCTAACAGTAATATCGCCCATAAGATCCACAACCTTTTTGATACGCTCATTAATTTGAAAGTTTACATCAGGTTTAAGCCTTTTAAGAGCCATAACTATTGCACCATGCTTAACTTCTTTATCCATTCGTTGCGACACTTCTGAGTGTATGTCACGTGCTAATGAAGATAAATTTATCAAACCAGAAGCTAATGCTTCCTCCAAAAAAGGCTTGCGACTTACTATCTCGCCTACCGAATCGCTAACTGTTATATTATTCATTGTTATTTAGTATTGTCAATGTTAAATTATTGCACAAATATACAAAAAATATTTATTTATTAATATTTATGTTAAAATAAATTCTGTTTTAGCTAATATTGTGAAATAATAGTTTACATCGGTTAATAATAGGCTTAGAATCTATATATATATCAGATAATCAATGAGTAATAAACTAATATTTTTTCTCAAAATTCTCAAAAATTGCCATTAATGAAAAGCCAATGCATTAAAAAAAACTGTACTTTTACAACCCAAATTAGACATCAAGTATGAGCGATCAAATTAAACACGAATGTGGAATTGCATTTGTTAGGTTACTAAAGCCTTTAGAGTATTATCAAGCTAAATATGGCACCTCTTTTTACGGACTTAATAAGATGTATTTGCTTATGGAAAAGCAGCATAATAGAGGTCAGGATGGAGCAGGTATTGCAAACATAAAACTTGATACTCCTCCAGGCATGCGTTATATTAATCGTGTTCGCTCGGTTGCCGAAAGTCCAATTAAAGATATTTTTGCAAGAATAAATAAGCAATATGCTGAAATAAAAAAAATTGATGAGAGTAAACTTGATGATGTAAATTGGCTTAAAGAAAATGCTGATTTTACTGGAGAAGTTTTCCTTGCTCACCTAAGATATGGTACTTTTGGAGGAAACGAAGAGCGTTACCTACACCCATTTATTCGTCATAATAATTGGAAAACACGTACCCTTACTGTTGCCGGAAATTTTAATCTTACAAATGTTGATGAACTTTTCAGTAATCTTATTGAATTGGGGCAACATCCTGTTGAAACTTCTGATACTATTACTGTAATGGAGAAAATAGGACATTTTCAAGATGAAGCGGTAGCTTCTATTTATGATAAATATAAAGGAAAGTATACCAAAAAGGATATGACAGATAAGATAGTGGAAGAAATGGATATTCCAGATATCTTAAGAAAGTCTGCCAAATCGTGGGATGGTGGTTATGCAATGGCTGGAATGATGGGTCATGGCGATTCATTTATTCTGCGCGATCCTGCAGGTATTCGACCAGCATTTTGGTACCATGATGATGAAATTATAGTTGCAGCTTCAGAACGCCCTGTTATACAAACGGCCTTTAATGTTAGTGCTGACAAAATTCAGGAAATAATGCCCGGACATGCTCTTATTGTAAAGCGTAATGGTGAGTTTACAGAGCAGGAAATACTTGAGCCCGTAGAACGTAAATCATGTTCTTTTGAAAGAATTTATTTCTCTCGTGGAACAGATATAGATATTTACAAAGAGCGAAAAGCTTTGGGTAAATTATTGGTTCCTGCGGTAATGAAAAGTTTGAATTATAATATTCAAGATTCGGTATTTTCATATATTCCAAATACGGCTTCTGTTGCTTTTAGGGGCCTTGCGCAGGCATTAGAAGCACAGTGCAATGAGGTTAAGAAAGATAAAATCCTTCAACTGGGGAATAATATTAGTGATAGTAAATTGAAAGAAATTCTTGATATGAAACCACGTATTGAAAAAGTAGCCGTAAAGGATGCTAAGATGCGAACTTTTATTACTCAAGATAATGATAGAGACGATCTTGTGGCTCATGTTTATGATATTACATATGGGTCAATTCGCCCAGGAAAAGATAATCTGGTAATTCTTGATGATAGTATTGTTAGAGGTACAACCCTTAAGCAGAGTATCCTTCGTATTTTGGATCGTCTCGGGCCAAAACGTATTATTGTAGTTTCTTCTGCTCCACAAATTAGATATCCCGATTGTTATGGTATTGATATGGCAAAACTTAATGATTTTATTGCCTTTCAAGCGGCTATAGCTTTATTAAAAGATAAGGGTATGGAGAATATTATAAATAGGGTTTATAAGAATTCTATTGAGCAATTGAAGAAGCCTAAAGAAGAACAAATAAATGCTGTAAAGGAAATTTATGATCCTTTTACTGCAGAACAAATATCTGAAAAAATTAGTGAGTTGCTTACTCCAGCCTCCATAAATGCAGATGTAGAGATTATATACCAAAGTATAGAGAATCTACATAAGGCAATTCCAAATGATAAGGGAGATTGGTATTTTACAGGAAATTATCCTACACCAGGTGGTTTTAGGGTTGTAAATCGCGCATTTGTTAATTATATCGAAGGTCGTAACGAAAGAGCTTATTAAGAAGACTATTTAATGAGCTGCTGAGGCTATTGCAATTACACTTATTTTAATATCTTCTATTTCTGTAAGTGTATTAACGCAAGATTCTATGGTAGAGCCTGTTGTTATTACATCATCTACAATCATAATGTGTTTCCCCTTTAGCAATTCAGGATCCTTAATGCTGAATATACTAGAAACATTTTTATGTCTATCCCATCTAGATTTCTTGGTTTGAGTGCTAGTATGTATATTCCTAATTAGTATAGTGCTGTCTGTTATAGCTTTCATGCTTCTTGATAAGCCATGTGCAAAAACTTCACTCTGATTAAAACCTCTAATTTTAAGTTTTTTATTATGTAAAGGCACTGGTATTATAAGATCTACAGTTTTATATCTTTCGCTAGCCATTAGCTGTTTCCCATAGATTTCACCAATGTATAAACCAATTTCTTGATATCCTTTATATTTAAAATTATGAATTAAGTTCTGAACATTGCCTTGCTTTATATATCTGTAATATGCCGATGCTGAATCTATACGGCAGCGTCCCCAAAAGAGAATTTCAACAGGGTTCGACTCGCGGTTATGGAAATTTGTTTTGGGTAAATTTAACTCACAATAAGAACATAAAACACGTTCATGATCGAGAAGCCTTCTTTCGCATGCCAAACATATTTTTGGATAAAAAATTTCAATAAGATTATTTATAATCTTCATTATTAATTAAAACTTTTAGAGTGTAAAACACCAATATTAAGCCAGTATAGAAGCAATACAGATAGATGGCTGCTGCTGAAATTTATTGGTGGATTTACTTCTTATTTGGTAATAATAAATGGTTTTGTAAATATACTAAAAAATATTAGAGTTTGGTTTTAGTAAATATTATAAAATAATTATCATTTAATGCTGTATTAATAAATAAAATACTATCTTTGCGCTCTTATTACATATACGTGGAAGGATTTGATTGCTTGCAACCACAGGAAAAAATGCTAAAACATCCCTATATACAAGCAAACT
>QMPB01000262.1 GCA_003648395.1 Bacteroidota bacterium | reverse complement strand
TTTTCCATGGCTGTGGATTTACTGGTTCTGGAGAAGCTAAGATTATTAAAGCTAAAGTAAGATTAAAAAAGGCTAAAGATGGTTTAGTTTATATTTTAGTTGCGGCTGTAGATATGGGGCAAGGTATAAGAACAACCCTAAGAAAAGTAGTAGCCCAAGTTATGGATATTCCAATAGAAAAAGTTGTCTTTGATTTTCCTGATACAGATAAAGTTCCTGATTCAGGTCCAACTGTAGCTTCAAGAACAATGATGATTGTTGGGGGATTAATAGCTAGAGCTGCTAAAGAATTGAAGAAACATTTGAACGAATCTGAATATATAGTAGAAAAACAATATGAACAACCTGATTATATTAAATTTGATGACGAAAGTTTCCAAGGAGATGCATATCCTGCATATTCATGGGGTGTTAATATTTTAGAAGTTGAAGTAGACCCAATAACTTACATGGTTAAAGTATTAAATTCTTGGTCGATTTATGATGTTGGTAAAGCCATAGATGAAAGAATTGTTATGGGTCAAGCAGATGGAGGGCTAGTTCAAGGTATTGCTTATGGCTATATGGAAGTAATGGAACATGATCATGGAATTTTAAAACAGAAAAACTTAACCGATTATATTATTCCTACAGCTTCAGATATTGGCAATATGAAAACTATTCTTTATGAAAATCCATATGCATATGGACCTTACGGCGCTAAAGGAGCTGGAGAACTCACTTTAATCGGAGGAGCTCCTGCAGTTTGTTTAGCTATTGAACAAGCAATAAATCGTAGAGTTACTAAAATACCGGCAACACCGGAATACTTAATGGAGTTGGTGAAAAATGGCAAAAATAGAATTTAAATTAAACGGGAAATTGGTTTCGATAGAAACTGATTTAAATAGAAGACTTTTGGATGTGTTAAGAGAAGATTTTTCACTTACCGGTGTTAAAGAAGGTTGTGGTGAAGGAGAATGCGGTGCTTGTGCAGTACTTATGAATAATGAGATAGTTAATTCTTGTACGGTACCAATCGCAAATGTAATGGATAAAGAAATAACCACGATTGAAGGTTTTTCTGAAACTAAAAGATATAAGAGTTTAAGCGAAGCCTTTGAAAAAGAAGGCGCTGTTCAATGCGGATTCTGTACTCCAGGTATGATGATTGCGGCTGAGAGCTTATTAAATAAGAATCCTAACCCTAATGATAACGAGATTAAAGAAGGCTTAAGCGGCAACCTCTGTCGTTGTACTGGCTATAATATGATTATCAAAGCCATCAAACATACAATTAAGGATGGTGAAGATAAATGATAAAATCTTGTGTACCAAAGACATTATCTGAAGCTTTAGATTTATTGAACAAAGAGAATTATTTATTAGTAGCTGGAGGGACTGATCTTTTAGTTCAACATCATAATTTAAAAACATTGCCGATTGATTTTAAGAAAAGCGTAATGTATATAGGTAATATTAAAGAATTACAAGGAATTACTGAAGATGAAAACTATATTTATATAGGTTCGGGTGAACCATTACAAAGAATTTTAGATTATCCTTCTATACCAACATTATTAAAAGATACCATTAAAGAAATGGCATCTCCTGCAATTAGACATACTGGAACTATTGGCGGAAATATCGCCAATGCATCTCCTGCTGGAGATACATTAGTACCGCTATATTTAATGAATGCCTTATTGGAGATAAAGTCAATTGATGGAACGAGAAAAGTAGATATTAAAAACTTTATTAAGGGCGTTAGAAAAATTGATTTAAAGGAAAATGAATTAATCACAAAGATTATCTTGGATAAAATTGATTTCACTAAAGCAATCTTTAAAAAAGTAGGTTCAAGAAAGAGTGATACAATATCCAAACTATCATTTGCGGGAGCTGTGACCATTAAAAACAATATAGTTATTGACCTGCGTTTTGCCTTTGGAGCTGTTAATGTTACAGTTGTTAGAAGGCCAGAAATTGAATGTCAATATATAAATCTAAAACTAAAAAAAGTAAAAGCAAGTATAAATAAAATAGTAAAACAATATGAACCATTTATTAAACCAATAGATGATCAAAGATCAAGTAAAGAATATAGGAAAGAAGTAAGTTTAAATCTTTTAAGAGATTTTATTGAAAACATATAGGAGTGATAATTTGAATCGCGGATTAATTAAACAAGCAAGAGGAGAAGTTAAAGCTGATTTTGTCCTTAAAAACTGTAAGGTTATCAATGTTTTTACTAAGACAATTGACCGAGAAGACATAGCTATCTCCAACGGAATTATTTTAGGTACAGGTACATATTTTGGGAAAGAGGAAATCGATTGTAGTGATTTCTTTGTTTCGCCTGGATTTATCGATGGACATTGTCACATTGAATCTTCTATGGTTACTCCTTCTGAATATGCAAAACTAGTATTACCTAACGGAACTACCTCTGTAATTGCGGATTGTCATGAAATAGCTAATGTATGCGGAAAAATAGGAGTTAAATATATGATAGAATCAGCTAAAAAAACACCGCTAGATGTTTTTATGATGATTCCATCCTGTGTTCCAGCAACTAGCTTTGAAACAAGTGGAGCTATTCTTGGCCCTAAGGAAGTTGAAGAATTAAAACATCTTGATAATGTACTAGGTTTAGGAGAAATGATGAATTATCCTGGTGTTATTGAGGGAGATGAATCTGTTCATGATAAACTTGATATCTATGAAGATTTATTTATCGACGGACATGCACCTTCAGTATTTGGCAAGGATTTAAACGCCTATATATTATCAGGTGTTAGAACTGATCATGAATGTACAAGCCCGTTAGAATTAATTGATAAAGTTAAAAAGGGAATGTATATCCATTTAAGAGAAGGATCACAAACAAGAAATGTATTAGATCTTTTACCCGGAGTAAAAGAACAATATATTAATAGACTATTATTCTGTACAGATGATCTTCATCCAAGTGACATTTTAAAAGACGGACATATTAATAATAATATTAATATCGCAATTAAAAATGGATTAGATCCAATTGACGCAATAAGGATGGCTTCTATTAATATAGCTACATGTTATGGACTTAAACATTTAGGAGCTATAGCTCCTGGATATTTCGCAGATTTGGTCCTATTTAAAGATATAAAACAAATTATACCTGAAAAAGTATATAAAAAAGGTAAGTTAGTCGCTTTAAATAGAAAACCACTGTTTGAAAGTGAACAATTATATGAACAAGAGGTTTTAGATACAGTACACTTTAATCTAGAAGATTTTGAATATAAATATCATCTTAAGAGTGGTTTTGTAAATACTATACAGTTAGTAAAAAATAACGTTACTACACGAAAATCAGTAGAAGTAGTAAATCTTATTGATGGAGATGTTGATTTATCAAAGAGTCCAAATTTACTAAAACTATTTATTGTGGAAAGACACCATTTTACTGGCAATGTAGGAAAAGCATTGTTGGATGGATATGGGCTTAAAAAAGGAGCTATTGCTTTAAGTGTTGCTCATGATTCTCATAATGTAGTAGTAGTTGGGGATAATGAAACGGATGTTTTAGTAGCCCTAGAAAAGATAAAAGAAATTACTGGTGGTATTGTTTTAGTTGAAAACGGAAAAGTTTACGATTTTTTACAACTAGAAGTAGCTGGACTTATGACTAATAAACCAGGAGAATATGTTAAAGATAAATTAGAACATATGGAGAAAAAGGTAAGAGAAATGGGAGTTTCTAAGGAAATAGATGATCCATTCTTATCATTAGCCTTTTTATCTTTACCAGTTATACCTGATATTAAAATTACAGATAAAGGATTATTCGATGTTGTTAACTTTAAGATAATTCCTTTAGAAGCCGGTGAGGACTTATGAAAAATGTGAAGTATTTAGAATGTACTCTCTGTCATAAAAAATATGACTCTGATTCAAATATTTTAACCTGTCCAGATTGTAAAGAATTAGGAATTTTAGAAATTGTTTTTGATTATGAAGCCATTAAAAAAGAAATATCAAAAGAGTATTTCAAAAACAATAAGAATTATAATATTTGGCGTTATTTACCACTTTTAACAGTTGATGAAGAATATACAAAAGATACATTAAATGTTGGTTGGACTCCACTTTATAAATCTAGTAACTTAAGTAAAAAATATAATATTAAAAAACTATATATTAAAGATGATGGGGTAAACCCTACTCAATCTTTAAAGGATAGAGCTAGTGTGATTGCCTGTGTTAAAGCTAAAGAATTAGGCCTTGAAACAATCTCTTGTTCGTCGACTGGAAACGCCGCATCAAGCTTGGCTGGAAACGCCGCAAAGTTAGGACTTAAGACTGTAATCTTTGTGCCTGAAAGAGCACCGGCTGGTAAGTTATTACAACTTAAAATGTATGGAGCTAATCTGATTAAAGTTAAAGGTGATTATAAGGCAACGTTTAGGTTATCTAAAGAAGCCATCGAACACTATGGTTGGTATAATAGAAACGCAGCTATTAATCCACATTTAGTGGAAGGTAAAAAAACAGTAGCTTTAGAAATCGCAGAACAACTTGATTTTAAACCTACCGATTGGGTTATTGTCTCAGTTGGAGATGGCTGTACTATTGGAGGTGTTTACAAAGGGTTTTATGATTTTTATAAATTAGGAATCATAAATCACATACCTAAGATTTTAGGAGTTCAAAGTGAAGGCTGTAGTCCATTTTATGATGCATTTATAGATAACTCTGAGCTCAAAGAAACAGAAGAAAATACTATCGCTGATAGTATAGCAGTAGGTATTCCAAGAAATCCTGTAAAAGGAATGAATGCAGTTAAAAAATCAAACGGTACTTTTATTAAGGTATCCGATAATTCTATTTTAGAAGCTATGAAGGAACTGGGTAAATTAGAAGGAATATTTGCGGAACCTGCAGCCGCAGCTTCTATTGCAGGGCTTATAAAAGCAAGAGAAGAAAATATTATTAAAGAAAGTGAATCAGTTACAGTTATTATTACTGGAAATGGTTTAAAAGATCAAAAAAACGCATTAAAAACAATCAAAAATTGGGTTGAATTAGAACCTGATTTAAAAAAATTAATTGAATATATTTCAGAAGGAGATAATAAACATGAGTAAAATTCCATTTGGTCCAACTTATGAAGAGATGTTACATCCAAGTAAAATTGCGCCAAGCATTAGAAGAAAAGCATTAGAAGCAAAAAAAGATGAATTAAATCCACTTAACTTATTTAATATTACTTGGAAGAATGAAAAAAATGAAGTAAATAAAATTGTACTTCCAAAAGAATTAACGGGAGTTGACTGTAATATTGTTGTTTTATTAGGAAAATATTTTCCATCAGGTTCTCATAAGGTAGGGCCAGCATATTCTACACTTATTGAAGGTTGCGTGGACCAAACAATTGTTCCTGGTAAACATACTATTTTAGGCCCATCTACAGGAAATTTTGGTATAGGAGTTTCTTATATTTGTAACTTAATGAAATATGACGCAATAGTAATTATGCCTGATAACATGAGTAAAGAACGCTATGAAAGAATTAAACGTTACGGAGCTAAACTAGATTTAACACCGGGAACTGAATCAGATGTTATCTTAACACTTGAAAGAACATTTGAACTTAAAAAGAATCCAAAAAATCGTTCTTTAGCACAATTTGAATTATTACCTAACTATAGATTTCATCGTCATGTAACTGGTAATAGCTGTATTGAAGCAGTTGAAGGTATTGGTAATGGAAGAATAGCCGCTTTTGTTTCTGCACCTGGTTCAGCTGGTACTTTAGGTGCAGGTGATCAGATTAAAAAGGTTTTCCCTGAAGCAAAAGTTGTAGCACTTGAACCTTATGAATGCAGTACTTTAACAAATGGTGGAAGAGGACAACATAGAATTGAAGGTATTGGAGATAAAATGTGTACTTTAATACATAATATCTTAAATACTGACTATGTTACTCTAATTAAAGATGAAGACTCTGTTAGAGGATTGAAAATAATTCATGATGCAACTAATATTTTAGTTGAAAATGGAGTTGATGAAAAAATTGCTTTAAGCATGAAAGATTTATTTGGCGTAAGCACTATCTGTAATATAATTGGGTCAATAAAAATGGCTAAATATTTACATCTAGGTCCAGATGACAACATCGTAACTATCGCAACTGATGGTTTTGATAGATATGATTCTGTAATTGACAGCTTAAATAAACGCTATCTTGAAACTGAAGATTTTGTTTTAAGAAGATGGTTTAATGATATCTTCCGTAAAATAGGAGAAGAAGATATTACAGATTACCGTCCTAAATCACAAAAGGAAAAATTATTTAAACAAAAAGAAAAAGATTGGTTAAAATTTGGTTATAGTAAAGAATATCTAGACTCTATGAAATCAATGGATTTTTGGGATAAAGAATATGAAAAAGTTTATCATTATAATGAATTAATAGAAAAATTACGTGAGGAATAATTATGGAAATAGATTTTAAAAAAGTACTTGAAAAAGCAAATGAATATAAACAAGATATGACTGATTTTTTAAGAGATATGGTTGCTATAC
>QMPB01000261.1 GCA_003648395.1 Bacteroidota bacterium | reverse complement strand
TTTAAATCTAAACTCCAAGGTAGTGTCTTTTATCTCTCGACTATCAGGCATTATTAGAGTATCACCAACTTTTATTTGAGCACTTAAAGGCTCTGCTATTATCAAAATGAAAAATGAAAATAAGATGAGTATATATACCTTCATAAAAAATAAAATTATATGTTACTTGAGTTGATACGAGATTGTACTTAAAATGTTGCAAATAATTATTCAAAAAATACCCGCTGTTTCCAGCGGGTATACCCTAACAAAATGAAAAAAATTATTTATCAATTTGGGCTTCCCCTCCTTGATCCGTAAAGCTTCCAGGAGGAATACCCTACGGTAATCTATTTGTTTACTAAATCCATTGCAAATATAAGCAATAAATCGGTTATTAAATACTTAAATAGCGCATTTATTACTAATTTAAATATAAATACCTTATATTCTATCTTTTACAATACTATTTATATTAATTTTGATAATATAGCAAAAGTAATACCCATAAAAATAATAAATAATTTGAAAAAATTGAATCTGTGTGAAGTATTTGACTCAAATAAAATTGTTGTGGAAACATGCAAAAATATTCCTACTAGTATTGCCATAATAATTTTGTAAAAATAATCAACATCTATTCCTAATCCTACACCGATATATCCACCAAATATAGTTCCTAAAGGAGATGCAAGAGCAAATATTAGCATAAGAGAATATACTTTTACTTTAGATTTTGTAGAATTCAAGAAAAGTCCCATCAAAACAACAGCAATAGGAATTTTATGTATAACTATACCTAAAAGTAATGAGTGTTGTAGATTGGCATGTTGATGAAACTGTGATGCAAATGGAATACCTTCAAAGAATGCATGTAAGCTAATTCCTATTAATAAGGCATAGGGAGAAATACTTATTGGCGCATCATGATGATGTCCACTCTGTGATTCGCAATGCCCATGTCCATGCTCAGCTCCACCAGATATATATTCAATCAATAATTGAACTAAAAAACCAGCTAGCACAAAATAACCAAGAAATTTAGAGTCATCTCCTGAGAATATGCTAGGAATAATATGTGTAAAAGCAACTGTGAGTAGATATGCACCGCTAAAAGCTAATAATAACCTTAATACTTTCTCACTAAGATTAAATCTATCTACTAAAACAGCACTAATAATCACACTAAAAAATAAAACTAATATGCTAAGCATTTTTTGAAATAATATTATATTAAATAATCAATGCAAAAATAAACTTATAATTAATACAATCAATACATAATCTTTATTAAATTAATTTCCTATTTCCAGAACTCATCACTACAAAATCTATAATTTTCGCAGCAAGAACTGCTGTAAGATTATCTCTATCAAGGGAAGGATTTAGCTCAGCTATATCAAGTGAAATCACTTTCTTTGAATTAAAAAGAAAAGACAACATTTTAAACACAAAATAATCAACTCTATCACCAGTTTCCCCAAGCTCAGAAATAATTTGATTAAAAGGAGTTCCAGAATTAGCTTTATTCTCAATTGGACGCATATCGAAATGAGCATCAAAATTTATAATACCCACTCTGTATAGTTATTAGACAGACTGGCGTTAATGCTATTCACTATTGCTTTTCTCCCTTCAAATAAACACTCTCAATATTGTTAGTTGCAAAATAATAGGCTAAAGATGAATATGAATTTATTGGTTTTGTGACAATCAAATTTGCTAGTTTTCCAACAGTTATTGAACCTAATTCTTTCTCCAATCCCATTGCGTAAGCTCCATTTAATGTTGCGGCATTAATGGCTTCTTCTGGAGTCATTTTCATCTTGATACAAGCAGTAGCAATTACAAAACTCATATTACCCGATGGTGTAGAGCCTGGGTTATAATCTGAAGCTAAGGCAATTGGTAATCCTGCTTTCATTATTTCACGAGCTGGGGTATAAGAAATACTCAAGAAGTAAGAACAAGAAGGAAGTGCTACAGGCATTGCTTTTGATGTTTTCATGGCATCAATATCTCCCTCTCCCAATACTTCAAGATGATCCAAAGAAAGAGCGTTATACTTTATTCCTGCTTCTACTCCTCCAATTGCATTAAACTGATTTACATGAATCTTGGGAATCAGTCCATATTTTTGACCAGCTTCAAGTATTAGCTCTGTATCATCAACAGAGAAATATCCTTTCTCACAGAAAATATCCACATATTCTGCTAATTTCTCCTTTGCAATTACTGGCATTAATTCATCAATGAGCATTCTCAAATAACCTTGCTTATTATCTTTATAATTAGCAGGAATAGCATGAGCACCAAGGAAAGTAGCCTTTATCTCAATATTAGAATCTTGCTGTAGTCTTTTAATAACTCTAAGCATTTTCAATTCGCTATCGAAAGATAATCCATAACCAGATTTTATCTCAACAGCACCAGTTCCTTGCTCAATAATTTCCAGTAAACGAGCTTTACTTTGCTCAAATAAATCATCTTCAGAAGTAGTAGCAATTAACTTGGCAGAATTAAGAATTCCACCACCACGATTGGCAATTTCTTCGTAAGAAAGGCCATTGATTTTATCTACAAACTCGCCTTCACGGTTACCTGCATAAACTAAGTGAGTATGAGAATCGCAGTATGATGGCATAACGATTCTTCCGGAAGCATCAACTATATCAATTACTGAAATTTTGGGACAATCCTTCATTTCTCCAAAGTCAGAAATTCGGCCATTCTCCACAAGCAAAAATGCATTACTGATGCTTGGTAATATCTTCATATTTTCACCAGCAACAAAAGAAATTGGCTCAGTACGAACCTGAACCAATTCTTTAATATTTATAAATAATTTAGTCATTAGAATAAATCTTTTAGTAGGTCATCTTCAACCAAGTTAGGAATAGTAACTTTCAGATTAGGAGAACGATCCATTTCTCTCTTAATAGCAAAAAGAGAACCTTCATTTCTAGCCCAACTTCTACGAGCAATACCATTATTTACATCGAAGAAAAGCATTTTCTTAAGTCTAGCATCAGCTTCTGGAGTTCCATCGAGCAACATTCCAAAACCACCATTCATCACTTCTCCCCAACCTACTCCACCACCATTGTGAATAGAAACCCAAGTAGCACCTCTAAAACTATCGCCAATTACATTATGAATAGCCATGTCAGCAGTGAATTTACTACCATCGTATATATTTGAAGTCTCACGATATGGAGAATCTGTACCACTAACATCATGGTGGTCGCGACCAAGAACTACTGCGCCAATTTTACCTTCAGCAATGGCATTATTGAAAGCTTCGGCTATCTTAGCACGACCTTCAGCATCTGCATAAAGAATACGGGCTTGAGAGCCAACTACCAATTTATTCTTTTTAGCATTAGCAATCCAAGTGATATTATCTTGCATTTGTAGCTGAATTTCCTCAGGAGAATTTTCCATTATTTCCTGCATTACTTCCATGGCAATCTGGTCTGTCATATCGAGATCTTCTGACTTCCCAGAAGTACAAACCCAACGGAATGGACCAAAACCATAATCGAAGCACATTGGCCCTAGTATATCCTGAACATATGATTTATACTTAAAATCAATATTATTCTCAGCCATAATATCAGCACCAGCGCGAGAAGCCTCTAGCAAGAATGCATTTCCATAATCGAAGAAATAAGTTCCTTTAGCAGTATGCTTATTTACAGCAGCAGCATGGCGACGTAAACTTTCTTGAACTTTCTCTTTAAATAATTCTGGCTCTTCAGCTATCATTCTATTAGCCTCCTCAAAACTTACATCAACAGGATAATATCCTCCAGTCCAAGGAATATGCAATGAAGTTTGATCTGAACCAACATGAATAAAGATATTCTCCTCATCAAATCTCTCCCATACATTAACAATATTGCCAATATAAGCAATAGAAACAACCTCTTTATTCTCTTGTGCTTGCTTAACTCGAGAAATAAGATCATCCATATTCTCAACTAAAACATCTACCCAACCTTGCTCATATCGCTTTCGTGCAGCTTTCTCATTCACCTCAGCAGCAACAGTTACACAACCAGCAATATTACCCGCTTTAGGTTGCGCACCACTCATTCCTCCAAGTCCGGCAGTTAAGAAAATCTTTCCATTAGGATTTTCTTCTTTTTTTAGAATCTTACGGAAGGCATTCATCAAAGTAATAGTTGTTCCGTGAACAATTCCTTGAGGTCCGATATACATAAAAGAGCCTGCTGTCATTTGTCCATACTGAGTAACCCCGAGAGCATTATATTTCTCCCAATCATCTGGTGAAGAATGATTTGGAATCATAAGACCATTGGTAACAATCACTCGTGGCGATTCTTTGGAAGAAGGGAATAAGCCCATTGGATGCCCCGAATACAAATTAAGGGTTTGCTCATCAGTCATTTCGGAAAGATACTTCATAGTAATAAGATATTGCGCCCAATTTTGAAAAACAGCACCATTTCCACCATAGGTAATAAGCTCCATGGGATGCTGAGCAACAGCAGGATTCAAATTATTTTGCATCATTAGCATTATCCCTGCCGCTTGTTGCGATTTAGCAGGATATTCTGAAATTGGGCGAGCATATATCTCATAATCTGGCTTAAGACGATACATATAAATACGTCCATAATCTTTAAGCTCTTGTGCAAATTCTACAGCTAATTCCTGATGCCATTCTTTTGGAAAATAGCGTAAAGCATTACGTATAGCCAATTGTTTTTCTTCTTTTGAAAGAATATCTTTTCTTTTTGGTGCTCTATTTATTCCCTCTGGATACTGCTTTTTTGCAGGAAGTTGATTAGGGATTCCTTGTTGTATTTGTTGTTTAAAAGTCATATTGTGGTGTATATTGGTTATTCCCAATTACTCGGGGAAAAATTGGTTATTTATAAGTTTCACGTAAAGACTATTTAGTGTCTACAAGAAAACTACGTATATTTAAGTCTTTGATAAGAAAGCGTCAAAGACGAGGCTTTTGAAGTTTTTGAAACTAAGGAGTCCGTCAGCTGACGGATGACTGATTCAAAAACGAGAATAACGAAGTATTTGGCGTTTTCTTGCAAAGACTATTTAACTACAAAAGCCTCTTCTCTTACCATTTCTATTAGTTTATTGATATCGTCTTTAAGAATTCTATCATTCTCAAGTTTGGCTACATACTTACGAATAATTTTAAAGTTTTTCTCAACTAATTCTGAGAAACTATGCTCTTTTCTAAACTCTAAAGCTTGGGCAGCATACATAAGTTCTATTGCAAATATTTTGTCAATATTACCAAGAATTTGGTTGAATTTTCTACCAGAAATACTACCCATTGAAACGTGATCCTCTTGTCCTAAAGAAGTAGGAACACTATCGGCAGAAGGAGGAAAACATAGAGATTTGTTCTCTGTAACCAATGCTGCTGTAGTATATTGTGGAATCATAAAACCAGAATTAAGACCTCCAGCTTCTGTTAATAATCTTGGAAGTCCAAATTTACCTTCAAGAAGCAAATAACTTCTTCTGTCGGAGATATTTCCTAATTCGGCAGCAGCTAAGGCTGCATAATCGAGTACCATAGCCATTGGCTGCCCATGGAAGTTACCTCCAGAAATAGCCTCTGTTTCGCTAAGTACTATTGGATTATCAGTTACAGAATTCATTTCAATTTCTGCCATCTCCTTTAGGTGATAATAAGCATTGCGCGATGCCCCATGCACTTGAGGAATACACCGCATTGAATATGGATCTTGTACTCTTTCGCAATTAGCATGCGATGCAATATTCTCAGAATCAGCCAATAGATGTCGCATATGCTTAGCTACTTCTATGGTTCCTTTATATGGTCTAATAGTATGTAGTTCCTCTCTAAAAGGAGAAACACTACCTTGATATCCTTCTATACTCATAGCTCCTGACAAATCGGCTAAGTCAAGAAGATACTCCATCTTTCTAAGGCCTACAATTGCATGAGCAAGAATAAATTGAGTTCCATTTATTAAACCTAATCCTTCTTTTGCTGCTAGTTTTATTGCTTGTAAATTATGTTTTGCAAGAACCTCTTTAGCTTGTACTATCTTATCACCATCCCAAAATTCACCTTCTCCAAGAAGTGTTAGAAATAAGTGTGATAATGGAGCTAAATCACCTGATGCGCCAACAGAACCTTGCTCTGGAACTACTGGAAGCAAATCATTTTCGATGAAATAAAGAATCCGCTCAATTAACTCAACTCTCACTCCAGAGAAACCTTGGCAAAGGGCGTGAACCTTTGCAATCATCATTATTTTTGATAATTGTTTATCAATAGGATTTCCTACGCCTACAGCATGAGTAATAAGTAAGTTTTCTTGCAGCTGACTTGTTTCATCAGGTGTGATTTGCACATCACATAAAGGACCAAAACCAGTATTAATGCCATAAACTGCTTTTGCACCATTTGACATTACTTCTACTTTACGACGACATTCATTTACTTTTATAATTGCTTCTTTTGTTAGCTCTCCCTTTAATTCGCCTTTTGCTATTGCAATGGCTTTGTCTACTGTTAGTTTGTCTATTCCGTATTTGAACATATTATTTTTGGTTTTTATAGTTCTGTAT
>QMPB01000260.1 GCA_003648395.1 Bacteroidota bacterium | reverse complement strand
AATAGGATGCAAAATTAAGAATAAATTGGGCAGGTTTTTCTCTTTCCTTAAATTGTTTATTTGGTAATTTGGTGATTCTCGATTTTTCGGTATAAATTGTTTATCTGAATTCTAAAATCTAAAATCCTACTCTTAAATCTTAAGTTTCCTTATGCCCTACTGTGTCTTATGTGGTTTATTTGTTAATTTGGTTAACTGTTTATTTGGTTATTTGTTTCACGTAAAGCACGCAAAGAAATGCTACGTAAAGTACGCAAAAGATTAATTGTTTAGTTTTGCTCTAATTTCTTCTCCTTTTTCCTTTTTCCTTTATTTTTTAGCCTTTAGCCTTTTAGCTTATCACTCCCCAATTTGGTTTATCTGTTTTTAAGCTTTGATAGTATTTTTTTATTCTTTTATTTTCTTCTTTTTCAAGCTTAGGGTCATCATTTAGTAAATCTAAAGCATCATTTCTGGCATATCTAAGTAATTGTTCATCTTTTACCAAATCTGCAATTTTTAGAGCAAGTATGCCACTTTGCTGTGTTCCTTGTAAATCACCAGGACCTCTTAGTTTTAAATCTACATCAGCAATTTCAAAGCCATCGCTGGTATTAACCATAGTTTCAAGTCTAGTTTTTGCTTCATTGCTTAGCTTATAACTGCTCATTAGTATACAATAGGCTTGATCGGCACCTCTTCCAACTCTGCCTCTTAATTGATGTAATTGTGATAATCCAAATCTTTCAGCATTCTCAATTACCATTACACTAGCATTGGGAACATCTACACCGACTTCTATTACTGTTGTGGCAACCATTATTTGAGTTTCTCCATTCTTAAAACGCTGCATTTCATATTCTTTATCCTTGGCTTTCATTTTACCATGAACAACACTTATATTGTATTTAGGCATTGGAAATTCTCTACTAATACTATTATATCCGTCTTCTAAATCTTTAAGGTCAAGAGTTTCCGATTCGCTTATTAAAGGATATACAACATATATTTGTCTTCCTGCTTCTATTTGTTTTTTCATAAAGCCAAATAGAGCAATTCTTTTACTATCTCCATAGTGGTAAGTTTGCACAGCTTTTCTTCCCGGTGGTAATTCATCAATAACAGAATAATCAAGATCACCATAAAGTGTCATTGCCATGGTTCGTGGAATTGGAGTTGCAGTCATAACTAATACATGTGGTAGAGCTCTTCCCTTTGCCCATAGCTTAGCTCTTTGTTGTACTCCAAATCTATGCTGCTCGTCAATTACCACAAAACCTAAATTTTGAAACACCACAACAGGTTCAATTAATGCATGGGTACCAATTAAAATATTCAAACTCCCATTCTTAAGATTAGTTAATAATTCTTTTCTTTTAGCAGTAGGAGTGGAGCCTGTCAATATATCAACTTTAATGTTAATTCCTTCAAGAAATTTACTAATAGTATAATAATGTTGTTGTGCTAAAATTTCAGTGGGAGCCATTATTGCTGACTGGAAGTTATTGTCGGCAGCAATTAGCATACACAATAGAGCAACTAATGTTTTACCAGAGCCCACATCTCCTTGTAGCAATCTATTCATTTGTTTTCCTGTTGCAAAGTCATTTCTAATTTCTTTGATAACTCTTTTCTGAGCGCCAGTTAGTTCAAATGGTAAATTATTCTGATAAAATGAATTAAAAATATTCCCAATTTCTCCAAAAACAAATCCCTTAAACTTTTCTTTTCTAATAAGATTTTGTTCAAGAAGTCTTAATTGAATAAAGAAAAACTCTTCATATTTTAGTCTGAATTGAGCTTTTTTAATACTCTCGTAGTTTGTAGGTTGATGTATTATTTTTATTGATTCTCTGTGGGAGATTAAATTATATTTTTCAGTAATGTTTTCATTAAGATTGTCTGAAATACTTGCTTCAACAATTGGAATTAGATTGTTAAACAGCTTATTAAACCCTTTACTATTTAAACCAATTCCTGCTAATTTTTCGGTAGAACTATATACAGCTTGAAGTTTTGAATTAAGCTCAATATCTGTTTCTGCCTTTTCGATTTCAGGATGAGTGATATTTAGTTTCCTGCCAAAAATTGTTGGTTTGCCATAAACAAGATATTCTTGATTTAGTTTAAGCTTGTCTTTAAGCCACTTAATACCTTTAAACCAAACTAGTTCTATATTTCCAGTTTCATCTTGAAAATTAGCTACTAATCTTATTGCTCTTCCTTGCCCAAGAGATTGAAGAGAAGTAATTTTCCCTTTTAATTGAACAGCAGTATTGTTTATTTGTATATCAGAAATTTTATGAAATTGAGTTCTGTCAACATATCTAAAAGGGTAGTAGGAAAGCAGGTCTTTAAAATATTTTACTCCAAGTTCTGAGTTAAGAAGTGAAGCACGTTTTGGTCCAACACTTTTCAAATATGTAATTTCTGTATTTAATATATCAATATTTTTTGGCATGTATTTACTTTGTACAAAGCTAATAAAAATAAAAGCTTATCAGAGTTTTATTCAAAAAAAAAGCTCGCTAAAAGCGAGCTTAAATTATATGTTTTATGTGTTTAGTAATTCCAAAGGTTCATTTCAAAATCTCTAATTTTCTCGGAGATTTTCTCAGCTTCTAATAGAGCATCTAATCCAGATGTATATTCATTAATTTGTCTATCATAAACATTTTCTTCTTTAGTTATATAACTAGAAAACATTCTTTTAATAAATATATCATCAAACGAGACTCTTGCTGCATCATTATGACGTTTAAAACATTCATTTTCAGATAATAATTGTCTTAAATCAGGGTAGAAGAACCAAATTCTATCAGCAGATCCAGGAACTTTATCCCAACCACCAAATATTGATATTCCACAAATTGCATCAGTCTCAATTTTAGATGTGTATAATGGGAATTCTATAGCTAATGCTAGTATTCTAACATCCATCACAGACCTTTGTTTATCAAAGAACCAATCCTCCATTAGTTTAACTTTAAACATTTCAGGTTTAAGCTTGCTAAAGAAATCTACAGTTTCAATTCTTTCAATTGTTGAACAATCTATAGGGTCAGCAATAGAAGTAAAAGTATCAGATTTCATCATTTTTGAAAGAGCAATATCTGGAGGGATTATTGTCTTAAGTTCATATTTCTCATATGCCTTTAAAGCATCTGGGCCAGGATTTTTAGCTGAGCGTACAAGTTCATCATATATAACTTGTATGAATGATCTTTTACCTAAAGATGCTGAATCAGCAACAGGATAGTAGAGAGGAAGATTTTGTTTTTGACGTAAATCAATAGTTCTCCATATTCGTTTAGACCACATAACATCAGCTTCTCTAATGTGAGTTAGAGAGACAGCTTCTTCTTGACCAATATTTTCTTTTTTCCAAGCTCTTGGACCATTCTCAGGATCTAATACTTGAGCTTGAGTAGAAATACTCAAACCAAAGAATACTATTGAGACAAATAAAAATATTAACTTTTTCATAAAATCTAGAATTTGTTAATTATAATTACAGAATAACATGGTATAGTCGTAAAACTAAACCATGTATATTTTATAATAACTATTTAATTTTAAGAGTAATACCAGGTGCTCTTTTTGCACCATCATCACCCACAGTTTTTACTCCAGAAACAATGATTATTGTTCCTCTAGGAGATTTTCTTAACTTATTAATAATACTCTTTGGTAATTTATTCCCCCTAACAGTTTGATTAACAATAACACCTTTTTTACCAGTAGCAATAATCTCAAATTGAGTTACTCTATATTTAAGTTCAAATAAGAAACCATCTAAGTTTGCAGTTAAAAAAGAACTACTTGCTAATACTGCTCTGTCAACAGCTCCTTCTGATTTACCCGCTAAACGAATAGTTGGAGGAGGAACAGGTAGTACCCTAAATTTTGCAGGAGGAAAAGATTGAGAACTACCATCAGATTTTTTAGCAGTTATAATAAAAGAAACCTCTTTGCCATTTCTAGATGGAGTATACATATAATGGCCATCCCCTTTAGGCTTTAAACTACCACCACCTCTAACAGATACAGATAACTGATCGTTAGTGAAACCAGATGCAGAAGCTGTAATGGGGTTTGGAATACCTTTATATACTACGTTTACTTTATCAGCTGAAACAGTAGCAGTAGGTTTAATAACTTGGTATGAAGAATGGAAAAAATGCTGTTGGAATTTTCCATCAGGACCTTTTACATTGATAAAACCTGCGTACTTAAACTCACCAATAGAATTAGCTTTTACTTTAAATTTAACAATACCATTAGAAGCACTATCAATATGAATTAAATTGTCGCCACCAGCTTTAACATCTGCTAAAGTTAATGAGTCACTACCTTTTTTAATATCCACAAATGGAACTTCAGTTTTAGAATAAGCAGCAACAAATATATCTGCTTCATATTCTCCACCAGAAATTATTACAGTAGATTTTGGAATAACAGCAGCTCTTACTGCATCAAATTTAATTGTTTGAGCATCTATATAGCTATATAATTTATTTAATACTTCAGCCTCAGTATTCAATACTTCTGAAATATATTTATTAATAATTACTATGTCAGCAATAAGAACACCATGATGGAAAGTATTATGTTCCCATTCTTCCCACTTCTTCTCTTGTGCATTCCATGCTTTATCTGTTTGAAGTCCAAGTTTTATATCTTTCTTGTCTTTATCAGTAAGGAGACCTAAAATTTTCTCATTAAACTCTGCAAACTTTTCTTTCATTACATCAGCTTGCTTAGTAACCCCAGGAATTTCAGGAATTAGTATTCCTTGAGGTACATTATATTTATCCTTATTGTGCAATTTAACAACAGGTATTTCATGCAATCTATTAAATGGAATGATTGAATCTTCGCCTGTAGATGATTCTAATACGCCATCTCCACCTCCATATTCAGTTGCAGAAATAATAGTATCGTTAAGCCAATTCAAATATTTTACTAGTTCTTCAGAATATTCTTTAGCCTTCATGGCTTTTTCATAATAAGGCTTAACTTTCTTTTCGTTCATACTCATTTGCTTTTCAAAAGCATTAAGTATTAGCTCGTTTTTTGATCCAAAATTTGTATTCGTTTGAACCATACTATCATTCACTAAAATAAATGCATTTAAAATGTCTGAAGATATATTTAGTGCTAATAGTGCAGTATAGAATAGGTACATCATACCTATCATTTTCTGCCGTGGTGTTTCTTTTCCTCCACTCATTGATTTCTAGTTTAAATGGTTAATAATTAGATTAAATAACTTAACGCTGAACATTCATTGCGTTAAGCATATTACCATAAACTTGATTCAATGCAGCTACGTTTTTAGCTAATTCATCAGCTTGTACTTTATACTTCTCAGTGTTATCAACACTTTGTTGTAAGTTAGTAAGGAAGCTTTCCATTGTTTGTCCCATTTTATCAAATGTTTCAGTTTGTTGAGTAGAACTTTGTAGCTGTAATTCATAAACTGAATTTAAGGCAGATAAATTTCTAGAAACTTTGTTTAATTCATCATTAAATGCATTTCCATCAATCTGAGAGAAGTCAATAGATTCTGCAGAGCGTGCAATTCTCTCCGTTGATTCGTTTAATACGCTAGATGTTTTAACATAGCTTTCTGCAAGACCATTAATTCCATCAGAAGCTTTTTCAACACTTTCAGCATACTTACCTGTGGCTACAGAAGCTGCAGATATATCTGTCATATTAGAAGCATTTTCACTTAAGTTTCTTAATCCTGCACCGAGACTTTCAATAAGTTCCGGACCAATCTTAGCATCTTCTAGCATATTGTCTAATTCAGCTGTTACAGATTTTGGTTCGTCCTTTGTTTCCCCCATAAGTTCGTCCATATCTTGTGTAAAGCCTTCATACATACCAGCAAGTTCAGGATAAACTAAACTCCAATCTGGTTCAACATGAGGTGGCTCAAAAGCAGAAAAGAAGAAAATTACTGCCTCTGTTAATAATCCTACAATAAGCATTAAGTCCGCTCCAGGATAGTGATTAATTTTAAATAATGCACCTAATATTACTACTGATGCTCCAATTCCGTAAAGCTTGCTCATTACTGCTTTAAATGCTTTACCTCTTACAATGCTATCTATACCCATGATAATAAATTTTTAATTGTGTTATATTTATGTAAATATTTATATGTATACAAAATAATAATTAGTAAATTGCTGATGAACTTGGGCCATCACCTTTAGCACGTCCTAAGAATGTCTGAACGTTACGGAAACCTACGTATGATTTTGTAGAGTCTTGATATTCGTAAGTTCTAGCAGAAGTGCGAACATAGTACCCAATATCTTTCCATGATCCACCACGAATGACTCTTCGTTTTAAACTGGCAGCAATATCGTCGTCCATTCCATTTTCCATTACAGATCTAGAAAATTGCATATTCATATCATGTGCGAAATTATATGTTGATTCAGCAAAAGAATCATCACACCATTCTGCAACATTACCTGACATATCATAAAGACCAAAATCGTTAGGAGCAAAGTGCCCAACTATTAATGTATGGAATCCTCCATCATCAACATAGTTACCTCTAAGAGGTTTGAAGTTTGCAAGGAAACATCCGTT
>QMPB01000259.1 GCA_003648395.1 Bacteroidota bacterium | reverse complement strand
TACCTGCAAGGCTAAGACCTCCTTATAACAGTTTCCACTGGCACAAGCAAACATAATTCTATATAATTGCTAAATGATTGAAGGAGTTGTAAATTAAGAAAGAGTTAATTTAGCTAAGTTTATGGTTTGCAACGCGATAGGAATTGCGCAGCAACGGAGTAATACCGAAACCCGCCATATAAATCGTTTCTATTTCCCTATTACTGCGTTAAAAATTATTTCCATAGCTATACTTCGACAAGCTCAGCACAAGTGGCTATGCAAATAATTTTTGTCTTCTAATAGGAAAATATATTTCAATTTATTTATAACGTATTTTGATATCAAATTGGTATAAACTCCCCTTACCCAAAGTACAGAAACACAAAAGCTCTGTAAATAATTCTACTAAATATTATCATTCCTGAACGTTATGCAAAGAAAATGTTATTTCTTTATCACATTAAACTACCTTTGTAAAGAAAATTAAAAAAACTTTGCATAATGAAATCAAAAATATTAAATAAGTTACCACTAAAAGAAGATGTAGAAACAAAAAAAGTTCTGAAAAAATTAGTTTCAGCACATAAAGCATTAGCTGAATTGAAAGGAGTATCATCAAGTATTCCAAACAAGAATATTTTGATTAATACATTAGGAATTCAAGAAGCGAAAGATAGTTCTGCAATTGAAAATATAATTACAACTCACGATGATATTTATAAAACAGGACTAAATCTTGATGGATTTAAATCATTAGATGCAAAAGAAGTACAAAATTATATTTCAGCACTAAAAAAAGGTTTTTATTTAATCTCTAAGAATCAAATTCTGAGAAATAACGATATAATTGAAATACAATCGGAATTAGAAAAGAACAAAGCAGGATTTAGAAAAGTGCCAGGAACCGCACTTAAAAATGCAATAACTGGGAAAGTAGTTTATACCCCTCCACAGGATTTTGAAACTATTTCTGATTTAATGAGTAATTTTGAAACATTTATTAACGACGATAGTTTATCTGATTGCGATACTTTGACCAAAATGGCAATAATTCATTATCAATTCGAAAGCATCCATCCTTTTTATGATGGAAATGGAAGAACTGGGAGAATAATAAATGTATTATATCTTGTAATGAACGATTTATTAGATTTGCCAATATTATATTTAAGTCGATATATAATTGAAAATAAAGGATTGTATTATAAATTATTGCAAGACGTAAGAGACTTAGATAAATGGGAGGATTGGATTGTTTATATGCTTGAAGCAATAGAGCAAACATCAAAAGATACAATAATTCTAATTGGGAAAATAAAAGATCTAATTTTTGAATATAAGCATCTACTACAAGATAATTATAAATTTTATAGTCAAGACTTATTAAATAATTTGTTTAAACATCCTTATACGAAGATTGAATTTATTGAGAAAGATTTAGGTGTTTCACGAATTACGGCTTCAAAATATCTAAATAAATTAGCAAACGATGGACTTTTAAGAAAAGAAAAGTTAGGGACAGGAAATTATTATATAAACGAGCGATTGATGAAAATATTAACTCTAAAAGAATAATTGCTAAAAGATTGAATAAATTATAAATTGAAAAAGAATTAATTTATTTAAACCTTTGGCTTGCAATATAATACATCCCGAATAGTTATCGAGAGCAAAGCCAAACCATTAATAATTTAATAGTTGACTAGAAAAAACTAAGCACTGACTTAAGAAATTTATGCAATATGTTTTTCGGCATGATATGACGATCTAACCAAAGGGCCACTTTCTACAAAGAGGAATCCTTTTTCTAAGCCATATTCTTCGTAATACTTAAATTTATCGGGGTGTATAAAATCCAGAATTGGCAAATGCTTAGGTGTAGGCTGCAAATATTGCCCAATTGTCATCACCTGACAGCCCACAGCGCGCAAGTCGTTCATGGTTTCGATTACTTCCTGCTCTTGCTCTCCAATGCCTAGCATAATACCAGATTTACTACGAGCCTTTGATTCAGAAATATATTTAATCACAGCAAGGCTGGTTTCGTATTTAGCTTTTGTACGAGTTTGAGGAGTTAGCCTACGCACAGTTTCCATATTATGAGAAACCACCTCTGCCCCTGCATCAATCACCATTTGTATAAGCTCTGTTCTGCCATCAAAATCAGGAATTAGAGCCTCTATAGTTACATTATGATTCTTAGCTTTTATCGCCTTAATGGTTTCTGCCCAAACGCCTGCACCACCATCTTCAAGATCGTCTCTATCAACTGAGGTTAGCACACAATGCTTAATCTTCATTTTTGCCACAGAATCGGCAAGTCGCTGCGGCTCTTCCAAATCAACAGCAAGGGGTTTACCAGTTTTAGTATTACAAAAACCACAAGCTCTTGTACAAATATCGCCAAGAATCATAAATGTAGCAGTACCTGCATTCCAACATTCGCCCATATTTGGGCATTTGCCGCTTGTACAAATAGTATGAAGTTTGTTTTTGGCAACAATATCCTTTACATTAATATATGTCTTACCCGAAGGCATAGGACTCTTCATCCATTTGGGCTTACGCTGTATCTTATATTTTTCCATTTGTGCTGTTTTTAAACTTCTGGTCTTATTCTTATAAAAGCTCTAAATCAAAAATATTTATTAGCTCTTTTAATAAAAGCGTTTTAACTTCTTCAATATCAATCTTTCTACCCAATTCTTTCTCCAATGAGGTTGCTCCTTTATCGGTAAAACCACAAGGATTAATATATCCAAAATAATCTAAATCGGTATTTACATTAAAAGCAAAACCATGCATACTTACATAGTGAGATGTTCGAACTCCTATTGCAGAAATTTTTCTTGCCTTTCCCACAATTTTTGGGTCTATCCAAACGCCAGCAGCACCATCTAATAATTCACCTTTAATTCCATAATGCTTTAATGTACGGATAATCGCCTCTTCCAAGCTTTCAATATATTTTCTTACTCCCATACCCAAGGCCTCAATATCAAGAATTGGATATCCAACAATTTGCCCAGGACCATGATAAGTGATATCGCCACCACGATTGGTTTTAACAAAGCAAGCATTTTTAGCCTTTAGCTCAATGCCACTAAGGAGCAAATTTTGCTCTTCGCCACTATTACCAAGGGTATATACATGATGGTGCTCACAAAAAAGAATATTATATTTCGCATCTTCATTTCCACTGGCATTAGCTTGGTTTTCAAGCTTTTCCTTAATGGTTTTATTGAATATCACCTCTTGATAATCCCAAGCTTCTTGATAATCAATCACTCCCAAATCCTTATATTCTACTCTTACCGACATATTAAACATTTAACAATATGAACGGCAAAGATAATTGTATTCCCCAATAAAAATGAAATTGAATAATGATTTTTTACCAACTTGATAACGAGAAATTACCAACGGCCTAAAGACAATTTTAAAAACCATTAAGCCCCTAAAAACCGAAAATGAATAGCAATCAAAATGATTAGAAAACTTGAAAAAATATTACATACATTTGTAATAATTATCAATTATATAAAAGGTGCTACCGAGTTTCATATAGGTTTTCAGTAAAAAATATTTTATTTATATTTGATTCCTAATTTTATCAGTAAAAAGTAATCTGTAATTATCAGAAAACATTATTGTTACTGATTACTAATCCACTGAATACTGATTAAGTTTTTTAGACTAATTGATAAATATAAAATTTATAGAACCCACGACCTGTCCCGAATATCGGGAACAAATACAGTAGAACCATATAAAATACAGAACGATGAATGTAAAAAAATTATTATTTGATGCCATATTTATAATTATCTCATCTTTATTTCTAGTCATTCTAATATATTTTGATTTAACTGAGAAATATATTGGATTTGCTCTTATACCTATTCTTATTGCTTATCAACTTGGAAAATACTATGAACGAAAATTTAGAAAATAAAAAGGAAAGCACATTACAAAAATATAATCTGAATATTGGGGAAGGTGTTTCTTAAACATAGTATTGATTGAAAGCGTTTAATTTTATTTCAAAAATACTACATCCAGCGGCAAAAGATATCAATAATATTAATATCATAAGTTTTGATCAAATATTAAAGCAAAAAAACACTATTTTTGACCTATTAAAATAATATCACATAAATTATATGAATAAAGTTTTAATCATAGTTATACTTACTGCAATTATTGCTTTTACATACTCTTGCAAAAAAGAGACTGAAGAGCCTATGGATTTGGGCCTTGATTATTTTCCCACCGAAAAAGGCTTTTACCAAGTTTATAAGGTTGATTCAATAGTATACGATGATTACTTTAATACAATAGACACTTTCCATTTTTATGTAAAAATGGTAATTCAGGATAAATTTACTGACAATTCAAATAATGATGCTTATCGTTGGCGCAAATATTCGAAAATGGATAGTACATCTTGGAAGTTTTGTGATAATTATACCGTTACAAAAACTACGCAAAGATTAGAAACTACTATACAGAATAAAAGACTAATAAACCTTATTTTTCCTGTTGTAGCAGGCAAATCTTGGGATCTTAATGCTAAGAATACTGAGAATGAAGTAAGCTCCATTTATACGGATGTCGATTTTTCTGAAAGTCTTTTGGGAAATACTTATGATAATTGTGCAAAAGCAAACTATCAGGAAGAAGTAAACCTGATTCAAGAATTTGTAAACCACGAAACCTTTTCTAAAAACATTGGAATGATTCACCGACGCAGCATTCATAAAGAAATAAAGAATAATAAAACTAGAGGTTATGATGTTGAGTATATTATTTCAGAATATGGTAAAGAATAATCCTAAGTCTAAATTAATGGTTAAAAATATACTTATAGCCTTCTTTCTGTTCTTCCTTTTATCAACAAATATTGAAGTAATTGCCCAAGATTTTCCAGCGTGGTACCTAGTGAATTTTACCGATAAGGATAATTCTCCCTACGACCTAGGCACTCCTTCTGAGTTTATTTCTCAAAAAGCTATAAGTCGCCGTAGTGCACAAGGTATTGAATTTGACAGTACCGACTTGCCGGTAAATCCAAATTATATTGACAGTTTAGAGCAACTAAATTTATTGGTTTATCATACATCTAAATGGCTAAATGCTGCATTAGTAAAAGTTGATACAATAACACAGATTTCTGCCCTAAACTCAATTAGCATAATAGATTCCATTGCATATATGGCGCCTTTTATTGAGGGAAAATCCCAAACACAGACTAAGAGAGAATCATCGCCAAGCAAAGCTAATACTTCGCCTGAGGAAATAAAATTATCGAATTTTAATGCCACAAAAAATAGGATAGATATGATTGAGCTTGGCCCTCTATTAGATAATAATTATAATGGTAAAGGCATTCATATTGCAGTATTAGACAATGGTTTTATAAATGTGAATAAAATGGCAGCTTTCTCTCATCTTTTTGATAGAAAAGCCATAATAATGACAAGGAATTTTACAAATAATGGTTATCATATATATAACTCTGGAAGCCATGGCACAGCCGTATTATCAACTATGGCGGGCTTTGTATATGGCGAATTTGTAGGTAGTGCTATAGGAGCAAATTATTATTTATTCAAAACAGAGGATAATAGATACGAATACCCAATTGAAGAGGCAAACTGGCTTTTTGCTGCTGAAGTTGCCGATTCGGCAGGGGTTGATATTATAACTTCCTCCTTGGTATATTCTACCTTCGACGACCCTAATCTTGACTATACTTTGGAGCAGCTTGATGGCAAAACTTCCTTAGTTTCTAAAGCCGCTAGCTTGGCAATAAAAAAAGGAATTATTGTATTTAATTCTGCAGGAAATATGGGTGGTGGCGCATGGCAAAAGATAGCTTTCCCTGCTGATGTGGATGGCCTTTATAGTATTGGCGCAGTTGATAAAGATGAAAAATTAGCTAGCTTTAGCTCTACCGGATATAGTGCCGATGGTAGAATAAAGCCCGACTTTGTTGCAGAAGGAGAAGGAACTCCTATAATAGGTCCTAACGAAATGATTGTAAAAGCAAATGGAACATCATTTTCGAATCCTTTTATGGCAGGTGCTATGGCTACTTTTTTGCAAGCAAATCCCCAAATAAAACATTCCGATATTTATAGCTCAATTGTTGAATCATCAAGTAATTATTATTCTCCAGACTCGTTAATTGGATACGGTATTCCTAATTTTTATTTAGCAAGTGTACTATTAAATAACAAAACTACAATAAACGAAAACAGCAAGGATTTATTTACGATACTCCCAAATCCTTTTCAAGATAACCTTCACATTCTATATACAAGTATCGATAGCCAACTTATTGATATTTATATCTATGATACTAAAGGAACTGTACTTTATAAGAATATAAATATATCATGCAATAAGGGAAATAATTTAATAGAAATAAAATCTATTAATAAAATGAGTGCAGGAACTTATATTCTACAAATAAGCAATAGTGAAGGAGTAATAAGCAAGAAAATTATTAAAGAAAGGTAATTTCTTATTTATTTACAGGCAAGAATATGCTTACACAATAGAATCTCAGTACATGACAAATTAACATCATTGATTTAATTCTACTTTAAAT
>QMPB01000258.1 GCA_003648395.1 Bacteroidota bacterium | reverse complement strand
TTATGTGATTTCATTTATAAAAAAAATATTCTATGAAACGAGCATGACAAATTTTAATCTTATTTTGGCCCACAGGGCAATGATTAAAATTTTGTTATGTAACTCATATGACCATTAAAAATATGAAAAATATGAAACGAACATGACAAATTTTAATCTTATTTTGACCCACAGGGCAATGATTAAAATTTTGTTATGTAACTCATATGACCATTAAAAATATAAAAAATATGAAACAAACATTACTATTAATATTTATAGCATTTGCAATAGGTGTAAATGCTCAAAATGATGAAAAAGAAGGATGGGATAAAGGTCTTACTATTGGGTTAAATGGAAGCCAAACATCATTTTATAATTGGGCAAAAGGAGGTGAAAATCAAATTTCCTTAAGTGGCAACATTGTGGGAAAAGCTAACTACCTAAATGAAAACATATCATGGGATAACCTATTACTTATGGACTTAGGCTCTTCACGACAAGGAAAACAAGACTGGCGTAAGGGTGATGATAGATTTGAATATAACACCATCTTCGGAAAAAAAGCTAAAGACAAATGGTATTATTCAGCTTTATTCAATTTCAAAACACAGTTTACTACAGGTTATGAGTTTGCTGATGATGGAAGCGCAACTTATATCTCTAATTTTATGGCACCTGCTCATATAAAAATTGGTCTTGGTATGGATTATAAGCCTAATAAGGATTTATCAGTATTTATTTCGCCTGCTACAGCCAAATGGACAATTGTTAAAGATCAAGCACTAGCAGATGCCGGTAAATTTGGTTTGGAACCTGCAGAAACAATTAAAGCTGTTGATGGTAGTGATAGCATTATTATTACCCCTGCAAATAAAGTAAGAACTGAATTTGGAGCTTTAGTTCGTTTAACTTATTCTAAGGATATAATGAAGAATGTAAACTTCGGAACAATTCTTGAACTTTATTCTAATTATTTACAAAACCCCCTGAATATTGATGTTGATTGGGAGTTTATTTTTACATTAAAAGTTAATGATTTCCTAAATGCGCAAGTAAAAGGACATTTAATTTATGATGATGATGTAATGATTGACATTGATAGCAATGGAGATGGCTCTTTTGACACTCAAGGCCCTAGAACTCAATTTAACGAAGCACTTACAATAGGTATTGTTTATAAATTATAAAAAAATGCTTACTTTTGAAGTGGAATTAGTAAAGTTCTACTTCAAAATATTATAAGACCATTATATAGGGCCTATTAATAGTAGTCCCTATCTTTTTTTAAAGAAACATAAAAACAATATGACAGATAAAACAAAGAAATTGTATTTACTAAGACATGGTGAAGCTGAGGATTTTTCTGTCAATAATAATGACGTTTTAAGAAAACTTACTGATGCAGGAAGAGCACAGATCAATCAAATAGCTCAATATATAAAAGAAAATCATATTAAGATTGACCAAATAATATCAAGCCCAGCAGAGAGAGCAAAAGAAAGCGCTGAGATAATAAAAAAATTATTAAACCTACATGATATTATATATGTAGATAATTTATACCCAAGTACAACTAGTAGCATTTACGACGCTATTGTTGCTACTGAAGATAAAATTAATAGCATTTTGATTATTGGTCACAACCCTGGCTTAAGTTCCTTTGCACAAGAGTATATGCAATTTAACGCCGCTAGCTTACCAACTTCTGGCATTATTGCTTGCACTTATGATACTGCTTCATGGGCCGAATTTGCCTTAGTTACTGCAAAAAGAAATTTTGTAACATCTCCAAAATAGATAAATGTATAATACTAATAATAGAGAACTGAGTTGGATAGATTTTAATGGAAGGGTACTTCAAGAGGCCAATGACAAATCAAACCCAATTATAGAAAGAATTCGATTTCTAGGGATTTTCTCAAATAATAGAGATGAGTTTTTTAAGGTGCGAATAGCGACTCTCCGCCGCATGATATTATTAGCAAAAAAAAATAGTGACGAGCAAATACAATTAAGCGAAGAATTAGAAAAAACACTCTCTGTTGTTGGAATGCAAGAAGTTACTTATACCGACTCTTTCACTCGTATTATTAAAGAATTAAAAAATAATAATATTAGTATTATCAATGAGAAATCACTGAACATTAATCAAGAATTATTTATAGAAGACTATTTTAGAGAAGTTATCCAGCCTAATATATTTCCAATAATACTTGATAATTTTAATGCAGCTCAAATGCTTAATGACAGCATTATATATATGGCTGTAAACTTATCATCTACAAAAGAAGAAAAGAAAGACCTTCATTTATTAATTGAAGTGCCTGATTATATACCAAGGTTTCATAAACTTGAAGATGACAATGGACAAACTATCCTAATATTTATTGAAGATATAATACGTTATAATTTACTGTCGTTATTTGCAAAATACAATTACGATAGTGCGGAAGGCTATATTATTAAATTTACTCGCGATTCGGAATTGGATATTGATAATGATGTTTCTAAAAGTTTTATTGAAGTAATGTCGGAAAGCGTTAAAAAGCGCTATAAAGGAATCCCCATTAGGTTTATTTATGATAATAAAATACCTAAGACGCTACTAAGTAAGCTAATCAAAAAACTGAATATTACTACTCAAGATTACCATACTCGAGGTGGTGGAAGGTATCATAATTTAAAAGATTTGATGAACTTTCCAGTGCTAAAGCCTGAGTTAATTTTCAATAAACTACAGCAAATATTTCACCCTGATTTACCAAGAGATAAACAAATTTTTTCACAAATTAGGAAGAAAGATATTCTATTAAACTTCCCCTATCATAGTTATTATCATATTATAGACTTGCTTCGCGAGGCTTCAATTGACCCAAAAGTTAAAAGTATTAAGATGACTTTTTATAGGGTAAATGACGATTCGCTGGTAATGAATGCCCTTATTAGTGCTGCGCGTAATGGGAAAAGAGTAAAAGTATATATGGAGATTCAAGCTAGGTTTAATGAAAAATCTAATATATTATGGACTCAAAAACTACAGCGAGAAGGAATTACCATTTTGCCAACTATTCCAGGGATGAAAGTTCATGCTAAACTTATATTAATACGACGTAAGCAATCAGGCAAAGATTTTTATTATACTAACGTAAGTACAGGAAACTTTCACGAGTCTACCTCAAAGGTATATAGCGATTTTAGTCTCCTAACTGCAAATCAAAAAATTGGTAAAGATGCTTTAATATTTTTTGAACTAATCGAATCAAGGTATATACCCCCAAAAATGAATACTTTGCAAGTTAGTCCATTCAATATACGCTCATTTTTGGAATCTAAAATAAAACGAGAAATACTAAATAAGAAAAAAGGTAAAGACGCTTGGATTATCTTTAAAGTAAACAATCTTGTGGATACTGCTATTACAAATCTTATTTATAAAGCTAGTGAAAGTGGTGTAAAGATAGACCTTAATATTAGAGGAATTAATATTGTAAAATCAGGGACTAAAGGTATAAGTAAGAACATTAACGCATACAGTATTGTTGGCCGTTTTCTTGAACATTCAAGAATATTTGTTTTTGCAAACAATGGTGAGCCAGAAGTTTACTTAAGTTCTGCAGATATTATGTCGCGAAATCTAAATCATAGATTTGAGGTAGTTTGCCCTGTCTTTGATAAAGACTTAAAAACTGATATTATTAATATATTAGACATACAGCGTAATGATACTGAAAAATACAGATCGCTAAATGTTGGAGAGATTAATTCCTACACAAGAAAAAATAAGGGTTTTAAAAAATTAAACTCTCAAGAATATATTTACGAATATTGGAAAAATAAACAATACTGATATAAATGACGGAATTAGATAAAATAATAGAACTCACAGCAATTATCGGAGTTATTTCATTCTCCATTTCGGGAGCATTAACCGCAATTGAGAAGAAATTCGATATAATAGGAATTATCATTATCGGTTTTACTACTGCTGTTGGTGGTGGTACAATTAGAGATATAATAATCCCTGAGCGCAATGTTTTTTGGGTAATAGAGCCCATATACATATATATGGCTATTATTGGAGGAATCATTGCAATACTTTTTCGAAAGAAACTACAACACCTACGGACAACCTTGTCGCTATTTGATACTATAGGATTAGGACTTTACACTATTATTGGAGTTCAGGTGGGAATTCATTTCAATTTACCAGGAGTTTCATGTGTAATATTAGGTGCTGTAACTGGTACATTTGGTGGTGTTATAAGAGATATATTAGTGAATGAAGTTCCATTAGTTTTTCAAAAAGAAATATATATATCCATAAGTATTCTGGGTGGTTCAATCTATTATTTTACAAATTATTTCTTCCCAGGCACAGCGTGGGTAGAGTTAGCAAGTATTGCTATTATAATTATTCTTCGACTAATTGTTGTAAAATTTGAGATAAGCTTCCCAACACTATCAAATAAAGAAAAAACAAAACAGTAATAGTATGCAATTTGCAGTTATAGATATAGGATCGAATGCAGTACGACTTTTATTCGCAAATGCGAATGGAGATATTGACAATATTATAGTTGATAAAGCCTCGCTAATAAGAGTTCCTTTACGATTAGGGAAAGACGTATTTAATAATTCTAAGATTTCTAAAGCTAGAGAAAAGAAACTCATAAAAACCATGAAAGCCTTTAAGATTTTAATTGGCGTAATGGAACCTTATAAAGTACGAGCTTATGCTACATCGGCAATGCGTGAGGCAAAGAATAGCAATAAGATTATTAAACATATAAATAACGAGATTGGCATTTCAATAGAAATAATTAGTGGATCGAAAGAGGCAGAGATAATTAGAGAAATAAATAAAATGATATTTACAAATCCTCAATACATACAACTAATGGTAGATGTAGGGGGAGGAAGTACCGAGATATCAGCGGAGAAGAATGGCAAATTAATTAAACTTAAAAGTTTTGAGATTGGAACAATTCGTATGCTAAACAATAATTATGATACTGGTATTTGGGACGAAATAACTGATTGGCTATCCGAATTTAGAAAGGAAAAAGGGAGAATAAATGTAGTAGGCTCTGGTGGAAATATTAATAAAATAAAAAAAATATTTGGAAATAGTTCAGGGATTACTCTATCTACAGAAACATTAAAACAAACTATAGAAACACTTGAACCACTGAGCATTGAGGACAGAATTAAAAACTACAATATGCGAAAAGACAGAGCTGATGTGATTGTACCTGCTGCCAAAATATTCTATCATATTCAGGAGGTTTTGCAAAGTGACATAATACATGTTCCTAAAATAGGCCTTTCTGATGGCATGGTGCATCAATTATATAAAGAATTCCTACAGGAAGTAGAAAACGAATAATTACCTACAATGCTTAGTATAATCTTGTAAGTTTTTCACCCCATACTTTTCAGCCAATAGATAATTCTCGCAAGCTTTAGTATTATTCTTGAATATTTTTTTATACAATTCAGCACGTAATTTATAAGCAACACCATATGTATTGTTAAGCTCGATTGCCTTATTGGCACATTCCATTGATTTATCAAAATTGCGTAAATTGAAATATGAATTCCCCATATTTAAATATGCTTCGGCATTCTGACTATCCATATCAATAGCTGCCTGATAATGAACAATTGCCTCTTTAAATCTAGAATTACTATTCTCCTTTATTCCAGAATTAATTTCTCGTCTAATTTCTTTCTTAGTATCAGTACATGATACTATAAATACAATAATTATACTTACTATAAAAAACTTTAACAAATTCATATTTATCATCTTTAAAACAATGCGAAAATAGAACATATTAATAAGTCCTACACCTAAAAACAATTATAATTTGGTAATATAATATTTCTTATTTTTGCATGTTAATATATAATATATACCACTAATATATAGAGTGAAATAATATAGAACTATAACAATACCAAAATAAAAATAATGACAAAGGATAATACACAAGACCAGATTGACAAAAATGAAGATCAAGTTGATAAAAAGCTTGAGGATAAAAAAACTAGTAATCAAGATTACGAGATTGATTTAGGTCAGGTATTTGGCAAAATAGGGAAAGGCATTATTAGTATGTTTACATCTCTTTTTGATTTAGCTAAATTCTTATTTCTTCAGATTGTAATTTTTTCTCTTTTCATAAAGAAAAACGCTTTAAAATTAGCCATTGGTACTGCAATAGGGCTAATATTTGGAATTGCTCTACAGTATTATTCAAGTCTTGATAAAAAATATGAGTCGAGCATGACTCTATCACCTAATTTTGGTAGTACTCTACAATTATATAAGAGTGTTGAGATGTTCCAAAGTTTGATTGATCTTAAAAACTATGATGCACTAGCACAAAAACTTAATATAAGTAAGGAAGATGCTGAAAGCCTTATTTCTTTTGAAGTAGAGCCATTTCTTAGCAATATAGAAAAGGTTAAGGCTTATCAAGGATTTCTTAGATTGGCAGATAGTATTACTGAAACAAAATTCCCTTTTGACGATTATTTTGAGAATGTATCTGTAATTGATTATGGTTACCATATTATTACTGTAGTATCTAGAAAAGAAAATGTTTTCAAACAATTA